>NZ_RSCK01000096.1:0-22495 GCF_003991895.1 Chroococcidiopsis cubana SAG 39.79 | reverse complement strand
GCATCGGGACCGCGCCCGCCAGTCATTTCTTTTAACGCTTCCCCGACATCCACGTCTTCGTAGTTAAGTACGTCGGCTTTATCCCGATTGCCGTCCCGATTACATCCAAGCTATGCAAGAAGTATTTCGTCTAGGTACGAAACAAGGGCGGGAAGGAAACGCGATCGCAATTGTTGCTCCTCTCATTCAGCTGAAAAAAACCGAAATTATTCAACTGGGCGATCGATTGGGCGTACCTTGGGAAAAAACCTGGTCTTGCTACGCAGGCGACGAACTTGCCTGCGGTGTTTGTGACTCATGCCGTCTGCGTTTAGCTGCATTTGCTGCTCTAGGGCTGGAAGATCCTTTGCCTTATAGGAGGGAGTAGGGAGCAGTTATCAGTGACCAGTGAAGAATGGAGTGTGGGGTATAGGGTGTAGTGCGTGGTGCATGGTGAGTGGTGCTTGTTGTAATTTTGAATTTTGAATTTTGAATTTTGAATTGGTAACTGCTCCCTCAGCTCTCTTTCCCCTGCTCGCTGCTCTCTGCTCCTTGCAAAAGGTGAATCTTAATCTCGTCAAGGCGGGGTCCTTCAACAGAAACGATAGTAAATTCCAGGTTTTGATAATTTAAGGTTGTGCCGACGGCGGGGATTTCTTGTAGTTGATACAAAATAAATCCTCCCAAGGTCTGATAATCTTGTCTCAGAGGTAAATCTAAATTCAATAACTTGTTGAGGTCTTCTAAGTTCATTTGTGCCTGTACCAAGTATGTTCTGTCGTCCAAACTCTGGATCAACAGCTCATCGGTGCTTTCTATCGCCCCTGCATCGCCAATAATCTCGGCAATTAAATCTTGTAGCGTGACTAGTCCTACGGTTCCGCCAAACTCGTTGACAACTATAATCGTGGCTCGTTCCGCACGGATGGAATGTCTCAAGCTTTGCTGCATGACGGGCAGAAGTTCGCCTAATGAGGTGTGTTCCGGTACAAATTGGGCAGGACGCATCCAGGGATAAATTTCTGTTGATAGGGAAATTTTTCCTAGAGCGAGTGGTTCTGCTAGGTCTTTGAGGTGAATAATGCCCCGTACTTCGTCCAACGATTTACCAATAATGGGGTAGCGAGAGTGTCCCGTAGCTGCAACTGCTTGCAACAGAGTTTGCAACGTGGCGTTCATGGATAAAGCAATGATTTGCGGACGCTGTACCATGACTGCCCCAACTTTGACCGTACCGAATTCAAAAATATTATTCAGTAACGCTCGTTCTTCTGCCTCTAAGCCAGTCGATTCTCGCTCGGTAGAAATAATCAGTTGTAACTCTTCGGGAGTAACTGGTGGTCTCCAAGCTTGTCCCGTGTATTGAATACCCACTAAACGCAGCAGAAAGCGCGTGGATTGGTTGAGAATCCAGACAAAGGGCGTAAAAATGCGGGCGATCGCTTTGAGGGGTGAACCCAATAACCGCGCTAGTTGCTCGGAGTAGAGCAGCGCGACTGACTTGGGACATAATTCTCCCAGCACGATTTGCAAGTAGGCAACTAGAAAAAAAGCAACTGAAATGGAGATCGCATGGGTAATAAAAGCCCGCTCTCCCGCAGGTAAGGGTAACTGCTCTAACCAAGCAGCAACCAGTACGCCCATCGTACTCTCGCCAATCCAACCCAAGGCAAGACTGGAAAGAGTGATCCCGAGTTGGGTAGTAGAGAGGACGCGCTCGAGACTGCGTTGTAGCGATTGTACTGTCAGCGCTTGCCAGTCTCCCGCTTCTACCAACTGCTAAATCCGCGATCGCCTCACGGAAACAAGGGAAAACTCAGCCGTGACAAAAAAAGCATTAATGGCAATCAACAACAGCACAGATAATAATCTGAGCCAAATATCTGCCCAATTCAGGGGAGGGAAAGCACTCATCTTTGGTGGAGGGAGCAGGGACGAGCTGGGAGCAGGGAGTAGGGAGTTGGAAAGTTTTGAATTTTGAATTTTGAATTTTGAATTTTGACTTCTCTCCTGTCCCCTTGTCCCGTTATTTACCTAACTACAGGAATATTTAACATTTGTAACTGCAATCGCTGTTCGGGATAATCGGTCAGATGTAAAGAAATTTTCTGTACGTTGTCGAGCAGAGCAGTGGAGATACTGAGCGTGCTGGCAACAGATTTGCCGTTAGCTGGTAATTCTTCAGGAAAGCCTTCCGTGTTGGCGCTGAGTGTCTGTCCTCGTTCGTTGGTTACATCTAAAAAGCTAGATAGAAACCTGATGGTTCTATCTCCTTCGTTTTTAAAGTTCATCTTCAACTGTAATGCCCCGCCAGAAAATCGTGCAGATGCAATTTCTAAGGACACTCCTTCGGTTTTAGAAATCATTGGAAATCCAGGCTGAGGGGACTCGCTCTCAGCCACCAACTTTGATTTTGTAGACGATCGCTTGTCGTTCTGCGGATTTTCAATTAACGGCTTCTCCGGCTTGGCTTTTTTTCCTTTGCCGTCAATTCTAGCTTTTACGGCAGCTAAGACATCGGCTTCTTTGAGCATCACCACGCCTTGCTGCTGTTGAGACTTATTTTTGCGAAATCCAATTTTCCCGGCGGGACGAGAATCGGGTTGATTTACGCCTTCAATCGCTTCATGTCCGATCGCATATCCCCAGATTGCACTTATATAACCCCCGATCAACATCAGAAGCAACAAGATTAACGTCAGGGCGACGGTTGAATTGACTTTTCTTAATGATGCTCGCTTAATCCAGAGCATTGACTCCTTACACCAGTTGTTTGCTAACGAATGAGCTAGTTATATCATTGCGGTTATGTAAATTATGTACTATTTGTCTTGTGGCGATATTAAGTATTGAGACTAAACAATTTGCCTTGACAATCTAAGTTACAATATAAACTCCGCCAGGGTTGGCCGAGCGGTTGAGGCAGCGAACTCATAATTCGCCTTAGGCAGGTTCAACTCCTGCACCCTGGATTTCTAAGAGTCAACACTCAGCAAAAACTACCAAGCAAAAATTACCAGACTGGCTACTGGTGATGAGCGGCGATCGCTACAGAATCTATGATTGCTTGTGGGAATTTAGAGCGCTCCCCTATTCCCGACTCAATACTTCTCGGTTATGATTGCACAGCCTTTGGAAGATCCCCCTTAATCCCCCTTGACAAGAGGGAAATGAAGCTGTCTTTAGCCTCCCTTTTTAAGGGAGGTTGGAGGGATCGAATTCTAACCAAGAAGTATTGATTCCCGACTGGCAAATTACTTTGGATTACTAGACTTCTTAGACTCCAAAACTGAAGTTCTGTATGGATTGGGCAGATCTCGCGTGCGGATGACCGGATCGCTAGAGACTTGCTGCTCTAGTGCAGTGCGGTACAGGTCATCAGTCCGTTTCGCGTCGCGATTAATTTCGTTGTCGGGAAATCCGTTTGTTCCCAACAGCCAATCAAATTGTCGTCCGAAAGAACGATTTTGGAAGAAATCACGACCGCTAGTGAACATCGCTTGCTCAAAGCGATCGGCAAGAGTACGGTTGCTTGGTTGGGCGATCGCGCTAGCCTGAAATCCAGAGACAGCAGCGATCGCGAGTAGAATACCACTGAAGCGGTTGAACTTGATGGGCATAGAATGTCCTCTATACTGTTGCAATTTTGACTTATACTGAACTGTTGCATCAGTCTTAGCCTATTCTTCCCCGTTTTATCAATTAGCGATCGGTTATCAGTTATTAGTAGAGAGTGACTAGTGGCTGGTGACTAGTGGCTAGAATTGCTCGCTCAGCTCTCTTCCCGACTCCCAACTCCCTGTTCCCTGCTCCCTGCTTTCTCAAATTATGACAACCGATTTAACTGCACTACGCCAAGAACTACTCGATCTACTCTGTCAACTTGCCTACAAAGAGGGTGATTTTGTCCTGTCTTCTGGTCAACGCAGTTCTTATTACATTAATGGCAAATTAGTTACGTTACACCCTCAAGGTGCTTTGGCGATCGGTCGTTTGTTATTATCTCTGCTACCACCAGACACGCAAGCAGTGGCAGGATTGACACTGGGAGCCGATCCCATTGTTAGTGCCGTGAGTGTGGTTTCTGCGATTGAAAATCGTCCCATTCCAGCTTTGATTATTCGTAAAGAAACTAAAGGACATGGTACGAGAGCGTATATTGAAGGTCCAGTATTACCAGATGGTGCTTTGGTTGTGGTTCTAGAAGATGTTGTCACGACTGGACAATCGGCAATGAAAGCAGTTGAAAGATTGCGAGAGGCGGGGTATAAAGTTGAGGAAGTTATATCGTTGGTAGATAGAAAGCAAGGTGGTGCTGAGTTATATGCAGCGAAAGGATTGAAGTTTCGGACATTATTTTCCATTGAGGAGCTTCAAGCACGATATCAGCAAATGAATTCTTAAAATTGCTTAAATATTGTAAGTTCAAGCTGAAAATATTAGTCCGAACGTGCCTCTTTCATACAGAATAAATAAACCTAAGCCAATCAATATGAAAGGAACTATCGGTTGACCGTAGCGACTTAAAATATTGGCAATAGTAGGTTGGCGAGTTAATAAATAGGCGATCGCACACCAAACTCCTACCATCAAAAAAAATACAGCGAGAATTATACTTAAACTAGCAAGTTGACTACCAGCAAATAACGGAATATAGATACTAATATTATCGCCCCCATTAGCAAGTGTTACTGCTGCAACTTTATAAGTATGAGGGTTCAGAAGACTTAAAAGGAAAGAAAATGTGGAATTACGATAACTAGAATTTTCAAAGCTGGTTACTGTTTGTACTTGTACGGTTTCTATTTTGCGATTTACTAATTGCTTAAACCCAATTATTATTGGCAAGAGTCCTAGTAAACCAATCCATTCTCGCGGTACAATTAAACCACCAAAAAAACCTGGTAAGCTAGCCAAAACAATAGTTGTAAAACCTAGATACTGACCGATAACGATATGCCGACGACGAAAATTAGCATTTATTTGAGAGAAAAAGAGTAGCAAGACAATAATATCATCAATATTTGTAGCAATAAAGGCGATTAAACCTTCTGCAAAAGCCATGCCAATTCTACTCATTACCAGTCAAATTCGTTTAATTTAAAACAGGCAGATGTCAGCATATAAAATTGATATAATATGACTATTTTGAGTTCATCTGTATTCTGAAACTTGTATTTTTCCTTGAAATTAAGTCGTTTTAATGGCTCTAAGAAACTCTATATTTAGCTCTAACTTGTCTCCTAACCAAAGGGCATGGTTTGTATGGTCGGCAACATCGTTACCTGTTGTTGGATGGACTAAAATATCTAATCCTTGACGATGCAACATTAACCAGGAAACAATCGCACCAAATTGCTCTGGTAAAAAGGCAACTTGATACATAGGTTTGGGATGGGGACCAATCGGATTGTCATGCCAGCGCCCAAGCCTCACGTCGAATTTTGTATTCAATTCTTCACGTACACGCGCTGCTACTTCGCGACTTTGGCGATCGTAATAGACATGAGCGTGAAAATCTGCTATCTCCTTTGTATCTTCTAGCATCGCTTTTCGCTCCACTCATACTTAATACTAGTTTGACAAATCAAGAACTGGGATCGCTCAAAGATCGCAACAGCAAATCAGAGCATAAACTCAGAGATGAGATTCATCAACCCAATGCTGAGCGCGGTTAACAGCTTTAAGCCAAGTGTGAAAATTTTCTTGTGCTTGAATTGCCCCCGTTCCTGGCTCAAAAATTCGGTCGATTTTCCGACTGCGACACAATTTTTGATAATCAGTCCAATAACCGATCGCCAATCCAGCACCAAAGGCTGCACCTTGAGCCGTTGCTTCTAAAACAACTGGACGCTCGATCGGAATTCCGAGTGCATCGGCTTGGAACTGCATTAAAAAGTCATTTTGACAAGCACCTCCATCAACTTTCAAGACTTCAATCGCTTTGCTAGAATCTCGATTCATCGCCTCGATCGCCTCTTTTACCTGATAAGCGATCGCTTCTAAAACGGCTCTCACCATGTGTTCGCGCTGTACGCCGCCTGTAATTCCCAGAAAAGCACCCCTAGCGCTCATATCCCACCGAGGCGCACCCAATCCACTTAATGCTGGGACGAAGTAAACACCGTTATTATCTGTAACTTGACGCGCCAGGTGTTCGGTTTCGGCAGCTGAATCGATCAGCTTCAAACCATCTCGCAACCACTGAATGCAAGCACCTGTCGTAAACATAGCCGCTTCTAAAGCGTAACTCGTCGCCGTTCTTCCGTTTGCTAAAACTTGCGTCCAGGCAACAGTTGACAATAACTGGTGATGCGATCGCGTCAGTTCTTCACCTGTATGGGCGATTAAAAAACATCCCGTCCCATACGTACATTTCACCATACCAGGACGATCGCACCCGTGGGCAAATAGCGCCGCCTGTTGATCGCCAAATACCGCTGCGATCGGAATTGCTTCCCCCAGTAGTTGCGGATCGGTTTCGCCAAACATACCCAAACTAGGCTGAATTTGCGGCATAATGCGATCGGGAATCTGAAATAAATCGAGGAGTTGCGAGTCCCAATTTCCCTGCGCTAGATTCATCAACATCGTGCGGCTGGCATTACTATGGTCAGTAGCGTGAACCTTGCCACCCGTTAATTTCCATAAGATCCAAGTGTCGATCGTCCCAGCCAGAATATTATCCAGATTTATATTTATATTTTTATCCCGTACCCAATCGAGCAACCACGCGAATTTAGTTGCCGAAAAGTAGGCATCGACAATTAATCCAGTCCGTTCTTGAATTGTCTTTGCTTGTCCTTTTGCTTGTAATTGCCGACACATAGACGCGGTACGCCGATCTTGCCAGACAATTGCTTTGTGCAAGGGTTTACCTGTCGTCTTATCCCACAATAAACAGGTTTCTCGCTGTACCGACAAACCAATCGCCGCGATCGCATTTGCTGAAATACCTGTATGTTTGAGAATTTGTTGTATACAAGTGTAAGTATCTTGCCAAATCTCTTCAGGATCGTGTTCTAAATAGCCAGGTTGAGGATAATATTGCCTCAGTTCTTTATAGGCTTGACCGGCGATCGCACCTTCAGCATCGAACAAAATTGCTCGATTCCCTGTCGTGCCTAGATCTAATCCTAGAATGTATTGCATCAGTTATTAGTTATCGTAGGGGCGGGTTTAGCAACAGATTTACGGTTTGTCACGATCGATCTTTGCCCAAAACCCACCCGTACATCAATTGTCAAATGACAAATTCTAATTTATGAATTATTTTGTCACTTTTTGGCATGACATGCAGCGATCTTGACAAAATACGAGTATCAGTTATCAGTGTAGAGACGTTACATGTAACGTTTCTACAAAGTTATCAGTTGTTACACACCACTCAACTACCAACTACCACCTACCAACTACCACCTACCAACTACCAACTACCAACTACCACTCTGTCATGAACCTCAGAGCAATTATATTTTCATCTGTAGTAACTGCCGCAATCGGTGCAGTCATTGGTTTAGCTGCGGCGAGAATTGGTCAACGTGACTTTAATCAGTTGAGATTTGAGGGGAAACATTATGAAGGAATGCAAAATAGATATGTCTTGGTTGGTGCTAGCGTAGGTTTAGCTGTGGGGTTGGGACAAGAGTGCGTCCGCCAACTCAAGGCAGAAAGAGATCGAGAGACAGAGTAGTACGAAGTATGCCCCCTAAACTAAAATTTAGCTTAATCGGCTTGCTGGCAATTGGTACAGCAGCAACGTTCGCTACATCCTACTCGTACTTGGGGATGGCTGGGATCGCTGTATTCTTGCTAGCTTATTTGTCCAAAGGCATGAGAAAGCACGGTTAAAGCTGGCAGGTGATTAACCGATTGAAAAAATAGTTGGTCATTTTCGCGCCGAAAGGAGAATTCCACCAGCGGGAGGGATGGCAACCAATGGGTGCTGTGAGGGTATAGTCTAGATCGTCGCATTTGAGCCATTTACGATTCGATCGCCAGCCCACACGATCGCCAAAAGACTCGATAATTTGATAATCTTGGTTAATTGTGGTTTCTATAGAGCCGCCAATACTTTGATAAATTTGTGTTTGGATACTAAAGCCAAAGCGACCGTTACTATATTTACGCCACAGATTATCGATGACTTGTAGTTCGTTACAGGGAAAACTTCTAATTTGTTCCGGGGTAATGGATTCTAGTTCTAACTCTCCCGTCACAGATTGAATGAGGCGAATCGTTTCCCAGTCTGCTGCATGGAAATTTTCGGCAGCTAGCAATTCTTGTAGCTTTTTGTAGCGGTAAACATCAGCTACTAGCAGAAAATTGTCTTCCGTCCGAGCTAGGCGATCGCTCAAGTTTGATAGCATTTGAGTCATCTGCCCTAGTTGTGTTTCTATCATTGCTAAACGGGCGATCGCTTCTGATTCTTTAATTTCGCTAGACATAGGAAACCTCACAATTAGGTTGTCATTTGTCATTTGTCATTGGTGCATGTTTTGTACTTATGACTTACGACGAGGGTTGCTCAGGCAGTCAACTGGGTTCTCTATATCTTTCTATAGATCGGCAAAAATTTAAATATATAAGTGGTAATTCACAAAAAACTTAATTTCTTAGCAAGAAAAATTAAGTGTATAGGGTGCTTCTAAAGCAAATCCTCAAATCATAGCGTAAAATGTAATCCAATTGACATATATCATATATAAACTGAATCTAACCTATTTACTCTGGAGAGGTAACTATGACTAACGAAGTTAAAAAACTTAGTATTAGAGAACTTGCTAAACTGCCGAGAGAAAGCCAAGACAAAATTCTTTTAGAGCAGATAGCTGCGTTACCAGAAATGTGTTTTATCTCAGGTTCGGAAGAGATGGAATGGGTGGAGGAGTATCAAGAGGAAGATCCTGAAGATGAAATATGGTGAGATATGGCAAATTAATTTCGATCCAACAATAGGAGATGAAATCAAGAAAACTAGACCTGCTGTAATTATTAGTAGGGATGGACTATCTGGATTGAGAATAAGACTTGTAGTACCAATTACAGGATGGAAACCTAATTTCGATCGATTATCCTGGATAATCCAATTATCTCCTACATCGACAAATGGATTATCAAAACTATCTGCCGCAAATCCGTTACAAACACGCTCTGTTTCTACAGCAAGATTTGTCGATCGCGTAGGAGTGTTAGAAGGTGATAAACTAGAAGAAGTTATTTTAGCTTTAGGTATACTAATACAGCATCCTTGACATGGCAATAAGCAGCGATCGAGCTAATTTGTCTGCAACACAGGTAACACTTTCTCGCCAAATACCTGAATGAATTGTTGCTGTTCGCGGTTGATGTTGTGTAGCAGCAATTCATCAAATCCCAACTCTACATCTTGCTGCAACCATTCTATATGTTGCTGCGGATCGGCAGAGATGCGGACGTGTTCGTTCATTTCTTCCGGTTTGACAAACTCTCCGGCTGCATCAAATTGCTGGGGCGATCGCAGTTCGGTCATGAGAATATTTTTGAAAATATTATTACGCCACTGTTGATGGGCTTTTTGCCTTGCTATATCTTCATTGCGATCGTATGATAGTTGAACTTTCAATAGCATGGGCTTGCCTGCTCCACCACCCCGACGAAAAGCATCGACAACTTGCTTGAGTTTCTCTGGCGGACGAGAGATTGTAATTAACCCATCTGCCCAACTTCCCAGCCACTCAGCAGTTTGAGCCGTCACAGCAGCACCGATAATTAAGGGTGGGGTTTCGGGACGCGAATAAAGTTTTGCCTCCTCAACGCAGACTAAACCTTTATGAGTCACGGTGTCTCCGCGCCACAAAGCACGCATAATATCGACGCATTCTTTCAAGCGAGTATTGCGATCGCTTTTACACAACCACTTATCGCCTGTAATAGCCTCATTGAGCGCTTGACCGCTACCTACAGTTATCCAAAAACGTTGAGGAAACATTTCCGCCAAAGTAGCCGCCGCCTGAGCGATAATTGCCGGATGGTATCGCTGCCCTGGAGCGCAGACCACGCGATAATTCAATCCGGGAGTCGCTTGCATCGCTGCACCCAACCAAGACCAAGCAAAACCGCTTTGACCCTGCTGTTCGCTCCAGGGGTGAAAGTGATCGGAGGAAAGAGCATGAGTGAAGCCTGCTTGTTGAGCCATTTGAACGTATTGCAACAATTCACTGGGCTTGAATTGTTCGTGGGAAGAGTGATAGCCGATTTTTGTCATTTCGGGAGTAGGAGCTTCGAGTAGATGAATCCGATCGCAATTTAGCGCCAGTGAGATTTCTTGTACTCCCCCCCTGGTTAAAACTTGGAGATATATTTACTGCGAGCGCAAAGCTTGTACGGGGTCGAGTTGGCTAGCGCGAAGTGCTGGGGGAAATCCGGCTCCCACACCGACTACCAAGGCGGAACCCAAAGCCAGTGCAGCGATTCTGCCTTCAAATTCATATGGTAAATCGAACGCATCGGCAACGTTGAGCGCAACAACATGCACGACTACTAAAGCTACCGTACCGCTTGCTAGACTGAGCAATGCTGCCTCTAAAACGAATTGGAGCGCGATTTCGCGTTGGGTAGCTCCTACGGCTCGACGAATGCCAATTTCAGACGTGCGTTCGGTAACGGAAGCAATTGTAATATTAGCAATGCCCACACCTCCTACCAATAGGGCGATCGCTCCCACTACCATCAGCCCTCGCGTTGCCAGTTCCAGAGTTTGTTGCTGCTGGATTAGGTCGTCTACATTATTCCAAGCCCAAAAACTGAAACCAGGATAGCGTTGTTCTAATAATTCTATGGCGCGATCGCTCAAGTCTTCTAATTCTTCCAGTCGATAAGGACGCAGTTGAACGCTGCCGATATCTTGTTTGCCGTGCAAGGCATTATAAATCGCCATCGGGACGAGAATTTGACCTTCAGGAGGCGAATCATCATCTGGGCGCGTTTCTAACACTCCTATAACGATGTAAAGTCTGCGCCCAACTAAAATTTGTTCTCCTACCGGATTGCGATCGCCAAATAGTTCTTTGACCAAATATTCATCAATTACCGCTACGGGTCGATAGTTAGCAAAATCGGTAGCATTAAAAAACCGTCCCCTAACCAAGTTTTTTCCCGAAGTCAGTAAATAGTCTTGAGTTACGGGCGATACTGAGGGCAGATATGCTTTATCTTGATATACGGTGGATAGCGGTCCCGCCCAGTTAAAGGCGCTGATTGCCTGCACTCCTGTGAGTCGCTGGCGCAAAAATTCCATGTCCTCCAAGCGCAGTTGCAACACAATGCGATCGGGTTCCCACTGTGGATAAACTGTTATTTGCGGTGCGCCCCGTTCTGCTAGTTGTCGAGCAATGACAGCGCGGCTGATACTACTAGATTGTAGCGTTGCACTCACCGCCGCTACCCCCATGAATACCCCCAACATGGATAGGGTTGAACGCACGGGATGACTGCGGAGGGAACGGTAGGCAAGATTAAGTAAATCGAATGGTGAAATGCCCATGATTTAAGAAGGGAGTCGGGAGTGGGGAGTCGAGAGGACAAGGAAGACAAGGGAGACAAGGGAGACAAGGGAGACAAGGGGGACAAGGGAGACAAGGGGGACAAGGGGGACAAGGAAGCAGAGAGCAGGTGGGCTTTGTGTGCAGGTGGGCAGAGGAGATAAAATAACTAACTGGTCAGGAGTCAGGAGTCAGGAGTCAGGAGTCAGGAGTCAGGAGTCACCCCACACCCCACACCCCACGCCCCACACCCTATTTACCGGTCACTGGTCACTGGTAATTGGTCACTGGTCACTGGTCACTGGTCACTGATAACTGGCACTCCTGGCTCTAGTGATGGCTCGGATGGCGGTTGAATGACGCGATCGCCAATTTGCAAGCCGGAGGTAACTTCAACGTTTGTCAATCCTTCTAAACCCAACTTCACTGGGCGTTTTTGAGCGTTGCCTTGACTATCTCGTACCCAAACAAACGGTTCGGAATCGTCATCGTCGTCGCGTTGCACGATTTCAGTCGGTAAGACGATGACATTTTGCCGCTGTTGGAGCAAGATTTCGACATTGACGCGGCTGCCTGGAATCAGCGTACGAGTGGGAGTATCCAACAGGACGATCGATGGGACGGCTGGCTGATCTGAGCTACTCGATTGATTCGATTGCTTGGAACCGCCGCCTGAGCTTTGTTCCTCTTCCTCCTCCCCAACTGCTTGCGGATATAGGCTTTGAATTCGCCCTGTAAATGTCTGGCGATCGGGACCGATAACGCTAACCCGAGCCAATTGGTTAGGACGGACTTGAGTTGCGTTCAGGGTGGAAAGCTGAAGTTTTACCAACACTTGCCTCGGATCGCCAATTGTGAGTAAATTTGTGCGGAATTCAACCCCGTCGCCGTTTTTCACGTTGACTCCCAACACAACACCGTCAATCGGTGCAGTCACGATCGAGTCTCGCACTTCTTGCTGAATGCGTTTGCGCTCTAGTTGGAATGCTTCTAGTTCCAAAGCAGCCGTCCGTGCATCTGCTTGGGCATCGCGCAAGGTAGCCCGTGTCTCGCGGAGTTTATCTTGTTGCTCGTAGACTTGTTCTCGTGCGATCGCCCCCTCTCTCGCTCCAGCCACCAAAGGACGCAGTTTTATTTCATCGGCAGCAATTTGTTCTTTCGCTTCCACAATTTCCTGTTGATGGCGCTGTAAAATCCGTCGCTGCTGCTGAATTTTGACTTCTTGATTGGCGAGGGCTGTTTCTCGTTCTGGATAGCGCAGAGTAATTAGCGTCTGTCCAGCCTGAACGCGGTTCCCAGGTTGTACCAAAACTCGATCTACCGCTCCCTCTGTTGGGGAAGTCAAGATTCGCTGGTCGCGCAGTTCTACCACGCCGCTTTCATTGATGGTAGATTCTACAGTGCCGCGCTTGACTTCGGATAGGCGAACTGCTACGGGTTCCTCGCGATTCAGGATGAGGATGAGATTGGATTGCCAAGCGCCCACCCCGATAACTGTTAGTATGGCTGCGCCAGCAAGCCATCGACCGTTGTGATGGAAGAATTTTTCTAGCTTAGGATTGTCCTTGCCAAACATGGCTCTCTCCTGTTTTGCTGGAACCGACAATGCGAGCTGGATTACCAGCTGCGATCGCATAGGCAGGGACTTCAAAATCGATGACTGCACCCGCACCCACGATCGCACCGTCGCCGATGCAAGCTCCCCGCAACAAAACTGCTCGCGTCCCAATCCAAGCATCGTTGCCAATTTCAATGCTGGTGGGTGGTACGGCTGCATCACCTTCAGTCATTAGAGCGGGTGTAGCAGCGAAAGTATCTGCTATGACCACTTCGCGGGAAATTAGCGTGAAATTGCCAATTGTGACGCGATTATTAGTAGCAATAATTGCTCCGGCGATCGTGCAGTAATCGCCTATCTCCACCTCGCCACAGGGTCCGAGATCGAAAAAAGAATCAATATAAATGCCCGTATCGCTGCCGACACGCAGACCGCAAGGGCGCTGAGAGCGATAGTGCAGAAATACATAACTACTGTGCAACCAACTGCGATCGCCAATTATGACGTTAGGTGGCAGCGATCGCCCGAACCAGTCGTGGGAAAGCCGGAGTGATGTCATCGTCTCACCCCCAATAAGCTTGTCACTTTGGCAGGATTACCCGTCACCATCGCCCCCGCAGGCACGTTAGAGGTGACGACAGAACCAGCGCCAATCTGCGCTCCCGCACCAATTTGTACTCCTTTGAGGATAATTGCTCCAATGCCGATTTGTACGTCATCGGCAATAACTACAGGCTTTGCCTCCAAGGGCGGACGCTGCTGCGGATTGCCTGCGGGAGAAATGGCGATCGCATCTAGTCGCCGCAAGTCTGGATCGCGGGGATGAAAGTCGCTATCGGCGATCGTCACGTTGTAGGAAATTAGGACGCGCCTGCCGACTGCGATCGACTCAGCACACCAAAACACTGCCCCGACGAGGACGGAATCATCACCAACGACAAGCTTGCCTGCTGGTTCTACTGAAAATGCCGACCAGGTGTAGACTTGTACGTTCTTGCCCAGAACTAAACCTGGATTTTGTTGGCTGCGAAACCGCTTAAAACTCTCTTGACGCTCTAGATAGCAACCAGGTTCGATCCAGATATTATCGGGTAGCGTGTTGTAATCCCACTCTCCAGTAAACTCGCGGGTATCCATGCGTATCCCTCCTAAGCAAGTCAAAAATTAAAAGTCAAAAGTCAAAAAGGAAAAATGTAGTTCTAGCAAAACTTTTGGCTGCTGCCTGCACGCGAATTCAATGTGGAACAACTTATTCAATTCGCTCTAATATTTCGCCCAGCACTAAGCGCGAGTCAAACCAAGTCCGCGCCAGTTCCCTTGCTGCCTGCTGGTGGGTATCGTAGTCTCGTTCGATCGCCTCAATTGCCTTGACTGCCTCGTCTAGATTGGTAAATGTCAACAGCCCAAATCCGGTGGGGATATATTTGGAAAAACCCGTATTTTGCACCACCACGGGGCGACCTGCGGCTAAATAGCAGACCGAACGGCAACTAAACCAGCCGCAGCGGGTAGCGACGTAAACGTTCTTGGCAACGCTGAATTCGCCGCGAGATTGTTCGATATATTTGCGGTAAAGGGCAGCTGAAGCGGAAGTAGCTTCAGCATCCACAATCGACCAACCGAGCGATCGCCAGCGATCGAGCGGCGCTTCACCATTGACATTGATCGTCACCTCAAATGATGCAGGGCTGCGGGTTGGCAGTGGCTCAATTTGCTCGAACTCCAACTCTTTAGAGCCGTACCTAACACTGTTGTGAACGATCGGTTGCGGGTAATGATTCCAAGTCATTACCGTCGTCCATTGCTGGGCGGGTGGTTGAGCCAGCCAGCAATCTAAAAGAACTGGGGGGCGGGTTGGCAGCCAGGGAATGTCAAATGTCGGCAGCGGGCAATCCGGTTGTCCCAGGCGCAGGGCGTAAGTAAAAAACAGATCGTGCGATCGCCAACCCCAACGCTGCTGTTCGGCTGGCTGTCTGTCCCACTGGGGAAATATGACAAAGTGATTCCAGCCTGGATCGGTGTCGATTAAGATTTTGTTACGACAGTGTAGGTATTCATCCCGCAGCACGCTGCCACCAGAAACGTTCAGTAACAAAGTTGCTTCCGCCGCCACCTCTGCCATTGTTTCGGCATCTAACCCATATGTTTGCCCATCAACAGCGCGATAGTGCCAGCGTTGTGCCAATGCAGGGGAAAGTAGGGCAAGAGATCGCTTCAGAAATTCAATCCCATAACTGGGATCTTCTTCATACACCCCCGTCTCTGGGTTGTAGCTGTAGGAAGGAATCCCAGGATCTTCGAGATAGTACACTTCAAATCCCAGTTGTTCCAATCCCAGCGCGTACTGTCCGTAATCCCAAGCTACGCCGCCTACAGGACTGGTGACGATCGTGCCAGTAACGATCGCTTTCATTGCCGCACCTCCAGCATTTGACGATAAAGCGATTCGTAGCCATCTACCATGCGGCGGTAGTCAAAACGGGCGATCGCCTCTCGTACTTTGTGACGGTCTAAAGCCAGCGTATCGGGAATCAAAGCGGCAAGGGCATCGACATCGGCAGCGTAGTATCCCGTCACGCCTGGTTCTACAATCTCCGAAACGGCACAGCGATCGATCGCCGCCACGGGCGTACCGCACGCCATCGCTTCCAACATTACCAGCCCGAAGGGTTCGGAGGCATTGATCGGAAACAGCAGCGCCGCCGCTTCTGCGAGTAATTTGTTTCGTTCTGGCACGCCGATATATCCGATATATTCCACTTGCTTGCCATCTACCCAAGGTTCTATTTCAGCGTAGAAGTAGTCACTTGTCTGTCCTGCCATTACCAGCCGCATTCCCACTTGCTGGGCGATTTGAATCGCTTCTAAAGCGCCTTTTTTGTGAATCAAATGTCCTAGGAAAACGAGGTAATCGCCACGTTTGGCTTGAAAGGGAAAGGCATCGATATCAATGCCGTTATAGACAACAGCAACGCGATCGAGAGTGGTAAATTTGCTGCGGTGGTATTGAGAAACGGCAACAACTTGAGTTTCAGGGTAGCGACTGTAGCAACTGAGGATATCTTTCGTTGGGTTGATGTGGTAAGTGTAGAGGACGGGCGTACTTACCAAGCGAGTGAATGGTAGGGCGTGATGGTAGGCGTGGCTGTGGATGACATCAAAGCGTTCTGCCTGCTCGAAAGCGGCAGCTACGTGCACGATCTCGTGAAATTCGTAGTAATTCCACAGCATTGAGTCTTCTTTGTAGCTGCGGGGATAGACAGCGTGTAATCTTGCCTCAGTTTGAGAATCCCCTGAAGCAAATAACGTCACCTCATGACCTCGGCGCGTTAATTCTGCTGCCAGCAAAGACACGAGCTGTTCGATCGAACTGCCAATGTCAGGACGAGTGGGAAGGGCGAGCGGCGATACCAGAGCTATTCGCAGGCGATCGCGCATAATTTTCCTCCTTGTCTAGCCAATGCCAACGTTCGGCAATTTTATCGAGTAACTTATCGACTTGAGCGATATCTCGACAGGGTGAGATCCACCAACGGAGATACCAGAGAATTTTGAGAATGTCGCAACCAGCCAGCGTCCGGTCGAAGGCGCGGCGATCGAGTGGGGCGATCGCGTGTCGGGCAAATTCGTCGAAGTAAGCAGCCAGCAAGCGCGGCTTTCCCGTTCCCCAGCCGGAGGATAGCTTCGCCACATCCCAAGCTGGTACGCCAATCGCCGCCCATTCCCAGTCAATCGGTCGGATACCTACTTGCGGTTGGACGATTAGGTTTTGGCACGACATATCGCCATGTACCAAAGTGTGGGGCTGCGCCTCCAACTCGGCAATTAATTCGTCCAATCGCGATACGAGAGAGTCGAAACGAGCGATCGCTTGCGGTTGATACAATTGCACGCTCTGACGCGCCATGTCAGCCAAATATCGATAAAAAACAGCACCGTGTTCGACCAGGCAATCTAACTGGCGCAACTGTGCCGCTTGACCGTAGTAGGTGGCGTGCAGCCGCGCCAGCCAGCGGAAAGCCGCACACCATTCCTCAACATCGCAGTATTCCAGCTTCCATTCGCCGACATCCTCCATGAACAGCCAGTAGCGATGGTTGGATTCGTCGTACAGCGAGGCATATAAAGCAGGCGTACCGAGATCGCGATTGACGAGCAAGCGTTCGTAGATCCTGACTTCTTTACCGCGATGGCGGATATGGCGATCGCATTTGAGCTGTAGTTGTTTGAAAATGACGCTCAACTGCTGACCGTCATCTAATGTCACTTGCAACCGATCGATCGGATGGGTGCTGAAACTGTCAAGCGGCTGAGATTCAATCGCCACAATTTGTAGCGATCGCCCCCAATAACGACTCAACCCCTGTTCTAGTACAGCGGCGGGAACGAACATTTCGTCGATTTGGTCTGCGCTCATCGCGAACGCTCCTGGGTGGTGGTGCGAGCTAAGTCAACTAATTGCCCATGCTCGATCGCCAGTCGCAGGTCGCAGCTTTCCAAAGTGCTGCGTCGATGGGCGATCGTAAAAGTCGTGCGTTTGTCCATCAGGCGCTCCATTGCCTCCATAATTGCAGCTTCAGTTTTGACATCAACCGAACTGGTTGGTTCGTCCAAAATCAAAATCGGTGCATCCTTGAGAAATGCCCTGGCGAGGGAGATCCGCTGCCGTTCGCCTCCCGAAAGTCGCATTCCCCGTTCTCCTACTCGCGTCTCGTAACCGTGCGGCAAATTCAAAATAAATCGATGGGCGTTGGCTGCTTGTGCTGCGGCGACAATCTCCTCATGGCTTGCCCCTGGACGGGCATAGGCGATATTTTCCGCAATACTGGTAGAAAACAGCACGGGTTCTTGCAGCATGATGGCGAACTGATTGCGTAAATCTTGCAGCTTGTAGTCCCGCAAATCTAAACCATCCAATAAAATCTGCCCTGCGGTAGGGTCGTAAAAACGAGTTAGCAAACTGACGAGGGTTGTTTTCCCCGCCCCTGTCGTTCCGGCGATACCTACCCGCGCCCCTGCGGGAATGCTAAAACTAATCTCATGCAGCACTTGCGTGTCGCCGTCATAGCTAAACGAAACGCGATCGAAGACTACAGCCCCTTTAGCTCGTTGCAACGGTCTGGCGTGCGGTTTTTCCACCACATCTGGCGCTTGGTCGAGTAAGGTAAAAGCACGTTCTGCCCCTGTCAAAGACCCTTGCAGGCTGGCGACATTCTTACTCATCGATTCGAGCGGTTTGTATAACTGCGACAGGTAGCCCAGCACTAGCAGCAGATTCCCTAAAGACAGCTCCCCACTTTGCACCAGCCGTACCCCCACGTACAGTACTGCTGCCGTACCTACTGCCGTAGTTAAGGCGATTAGCACGCCCAAACTGCCTTCAATCAAACTCAGCCGCAATTTCGCCCACAGCGCGTCCTCGGCATGGCGGACAAAACGGTGCTGTTCTCGGTCTTCTTGAGCAAAAGCTTTCACGACCCGCATTGCTGCCAAGACTTCCTGTACCACCGAAAAGGCAGTACTTTCCAGCTTTTTAGCTCCTCGCCACTGCTGGCGCAACCGTTGCCCGTACAATCGCGAGAGAAAGTACAACAACGGCGAAATCACCAGCGCAATCAGGGCAAGTTGCAGGTGAATGCGGGCGCTGACGTAGAGCATACTGAAAAAGGTGAAAGCGGAAGTGACGAGGGGAATTACGCCGTCAACCGCAATCCATTGCAACGCGGGTGCATCGTGTTGTACTCGATAGTTAGTGTCGTGGGTTCCTTTGGAGTCGTGATAGGAAAGCGATAGCCGCTGCGCGTGGCGAAACAGCCGCGCCCGAAAGTCTAAAACGAGCTTTGCACCTGTATAAGTTTGCAGCATCGATCGCGTTAGCCCTAACAGCTTGCCTCCCAAAACGATCGCTACTGACAAAACTACGGCAAAAATTAAAATTGCCTGGTTCGATCCAGTTATTGCTGCGGGAAGCACGACACGCAAAAAGTAGGGCAACGGCTGCGAACCGATGACACTATCAACTGCGATCGCCACTGGTAGCGGTTGCAGCAGCGTCACGGGAATGGATAATAAGCTGAGTAGCAACAGCAGTCCTAGATGCCAGCGAAACGATCGCACCTCGCGCCAGATCCGTTGGTATATTTTAGGGATGTTGTCAGGAATTGCTCCCACTATTTGCCTCCAACTACATTTACCAAAACAGGGTGCAGGGGGTAGGGGGTGGGGTGTGGGGGAACACCCTGTTTTCGCTTCATAGCGGTTTTCAATTGGGTAAAACACGCGCTCTGTAGGGGCGCACAGCCGTGCGCCCCTACAAATGTCACGCGCGCAATTGAGAATCGCTATCAGGCTTTACCCGTTCGATCGCTTGCAAGACAACCGCAGAAGCAACCGCACTCTCGTAGAGCGATCGCAATAACAGCAGCAAGGCGATCGCTCCTAACTTCGCAACCGCACTCCACGCTGAATCGATCCACGCTGCTACCGTGAGTCCGACGAACAGGAAAAACAGCATCCAACCGAGTTTCGACCACCGCGACCAAGTACGCAACCGCACTAGCTGCTGTCCGCCACCGTGTTCTTCAATCGCCATTAACAGGCGATTGCTACCAAATAATCCCCCTGGCACTTCCAAATCCCAAGGATCGAAGTTACCGCCGCGTTGAACGCGGTGTCCGGCAGATTGGATCGCCGTCTCAATTGAGGTCAGCCACGATTGGGGCGCGTGCCAACTGGCACTCCAAAGCGTTGCTACTCTTGCTAAAGGCAAGGCTAAATTTGACATCCCATACCAGCGCCAAGGTTGCAAGCCGTAGCGGAAACGTCCTTTGAGACGAGCCAAAGGTTGGAGTAGGTACAGCACTGCGGTCAAGCTATAACGCCGCCAGCGATCGAAGCGAGATTTCGGCTGGTTGGGAAACTTGGCTTGTGCGGCGCTGCGACAAACCTGTATTAAGGTTGCGGCGATCGCAACTAGGGCAAGGGGCGAGATTAACCACATTGGAGTCCACAAAACTCCTCCTAGCAAACTCAGTCCCACCAATACCATTACGACTAAATACCATTCCGGCATCAGCAGTAACGTTCTCAGCGTTCCTGGCATTGGTTGATAAATAGATTGAAACAGTGCCGAACCCCAAGTGCCATAGAACACCCGCTCTTGTACGCTCAGTCCGTACATGACGCTCGGACCATAAATTCGTCCCGACCAGGTAAGATGTCCGAGGATGTTGTATTTATCAGTCCATTTCTGTTCTAAAAGAGCTTCGGCTTTACCATAGCCCTGTTGTTGCTTCCAGTAACGCCATACTGAATTGCGGCGATGATGCCAGACTACGGCAGCTGGGCTAAACCCGATTGTCCAACCCTGTTCTTGCAACCGCCAGCAAATGTCCACGTCATCACCTGCCGTCCGAAACTGAGGATCGAACCCAGCGATCGCCTCTAGGCAAGACTTGCGAAATGCCATATTACAACCAGGAATATGCTCTGCCTCCCGATCGGATAGTAGGACGTGAGAAGGACCTCCTGGCGCATTTGCCACGCACTGGGCTACCATTCCGTCCTCTGGTGGGGGCAAATTGGGACCACCCACCCCGACATGGGAGGTTTCCATAAAGGTGATGGCAAGATAAGTCAACCAGTGTGGGTCTGGGTAAGCATCGTCATCGATGTAAGCAACAATTTCCCCTTTTGCTGCTTGCATCCCTACGTTACGGGCATGGCTCAAACCACTTTGAGGAGTGCGGATCAGCCGGACATCGTACTCGCTGACGATCGCCGCTGTATTATCTGTAGAGCCATCGTCAACCACAATCGTTTCATAATGCGGATACTCCAAGTTTGCCAATCCTGAGAGAGTATCGCGAATCGTGTGGGAGCCGTTGTAGCTGCACACGACTACCGAGATCGTGGGAAAAGACAATGCAGGGAATGGCACTTGAGCAAATGCCTGACGCGCGGTATTCAAGGCAGGTTTAGGACGGCGCTGGCGATCGGTAATGCCAAAATCCCAGTCGTCAATATCGTAGCCGCCGCGATACCATTCGTCCGTCCAAGCAAAGACAAACGTTCCCGCACAACCCGATGCAAACGTTGTACGGAGCTGCCAATCGAGTATTTCTGCCTGCTTTTGTTTACCATTACGGCGGCTGTCTAGCCCTAATTCTGCAAGTACCAAGGGGCGATCGCCTGCTAGATTTTGCAAGCGGGCAATATAGGCAGCTAAGCGATTCTGTTGCTCTAGGTAGACATTGAAGCAAACAAAATCGACAAACCGCAGTTGTAAATACTCTGTCGTTGGGTAGTTGACATAGGTAACTAAGCTATCGGGGTCTTCGCGTTTAGCAATCCGATACAGGCGCGCTAAAAATCGCTCGACGCGATGACGACCGTACCAACGCACGATTCCAGCCGGAATTTCGTTACCGATCGCATAACATAATAAAGCTGGATGCCCCGCACAACTACGCACGCTGGCGCGGATACGCTGTTCGAGCGATCGTACCCTTTTTCTGTCGTCTAAAAACGCAATATGCTGCTCCCACGGCAGTCCTACCATCACCCAAAGACCGTACTCTGCTGCTAGATCGAGCAACCAACGCGGCGGTACTGTGTAAGTTCGCACCGCGTTAATCTCATTCGCTACCATAGCGGCAAAATCGCGACTCGTAATTTCGGGACTGGGATAGAAATTGCCTGCTGCATCTGGGTGAAACGTACCGTAGGTCACGCCTCGGATGTAGAGCTTTTCATTCCCGACAAAAATAAATTTACCCCGAACTTGCGGTCTTGCTATTGGTGCAGCGACACCTGATGATATGGAGTCACGAGTGGTTGCCAGTTGAGCAGGTATACTGTTTGTTACCTTCTCGAACCGCATAAGCAAAATAAATTAGCCAATGAAACCTTAAGAATAGGTTATGAGGCGAACCTTGCGAAAACCTTAAATTAAGCTTCAAGTTGGCTTAAAGTTTTTTTTACTTGTACTCGTACCACGTACCACGCACCACTATTCCTCAGAATACAACGGCAGCTCGACGATAAAACATGCGCCACCCCTTGGCTGGTTAAACGCCATAATCGTACCGCCGTGGGCTTCTACGATCGCCCTGGCAATTGCTAAACCCAGCCCCGTACCTTGCTGCTGACCGCTATGAAACCGTTCAAAGATGTGTTCTAGCAGATCGGAAGGAATGCCCCGACCCGTATCGGCAATTTCAATCCATGCCGAGTTGCCAATGACTTTTAGACGCAGATCGATGCGCGTCTGTTCGGGAGTATGGCGGATGGCGTTATCTAAAATATTGGACAAAACTTGTTCGATGCGGTCTGGATCTCCCAGTACTACGACTTTCTTAGTGGGACTTTAAAACTTTCTAAGCCCAAAGATAGCCTGACTTGGCTTTGTGAGCGGCAAATACGTTGATGTGGGTCA
>NZ_RSCK01000095.1:0-23056 GCF_003991895.1 Chroococcidiopsis cubana SAG 39.79 | reverse complement strand
TGAATCCTTAATAGAGCATCCTACAGTTGATTTTTCTCCTTTTTGCCTCGTTTAAGATTTACTTTATGAATAGCCTCTGATGGTAAGTTTGAGATCGTCCTGCAACAGCCCTCGGATTGCTCCGGCAATAGTATGCCCGTGAGGTGGAAATATCTGACTGCTAGCCCAGGCACGTTCGCCAGGTGTAAATGGTTTGGCATCGCGGAACATGAGAACATCGAGGGGAGTCAGCGTGTACCAATGCATTTAAGCAACTCCTCCTAACTCGATCTGACGGTTCCGCAAAATAAATGCAGCTAATTTCAACCAGTTTTCAATGGCGCGATCGCACTCTTGTGGTGGTGTTGTTTGCCAAATTGCAACTAGAAATTCTTTCAAGCGGTCTTGAAACTTACCTCTGGCATCGTTTTCGCCATCAAAGAGATCGCGGCGATCGCAAAATGCCCATACCCAAACACCAATCGCCTCTGGTACTGGAGCGGGATGTTGACCCCAAGCATAAGCAGCTTGTTCAAATAAAGCAGCAGTAAGGCTAGCTTCTGCGGTAATTTTACAGTTGAGAAGCGATCGCCAGCAATTGAGTATGTCGAATTTGGCAGTTGCAGCGAGCATATTGCCGTTACCGTAAAGCACTCGCACCTGAACCGCATCTTTGGGCGCTGTTTGAGGATCTAGGCTGTGATGCTCTTTAGCTGCGGCTTCTGCTTGCCAAAGATTTTCTAACGCGATCGCCAAAGGAACTGAATGATGGGCAATGACGATTCCGAAACTAATCGTAGCTTTGCGCCCCATCGTAAATAGGGGACGTTTGGCTACAGGTGGGTTTGATTCCTGGCTCGACCATTGCCAATAGTCTCCTTGGCTTTTAAACTCTTGTTGGGGATCTTCAGCGCCGCGAAAGCATTGGCGAATATCCCACAACCAGCTATCCCACTCCCACAAATTGGTGTATGCCAAAACATCATCGCCGCCACTATAGATTAAGCGTCCGGCGTAGCGTTGCTCTGTCAGGTAAGGCACGAGTTGGTTAGAAAAGTCTAGTAAAGCACGGCTAAGGGCGTTGTGGGTAGACGGACCCATCCGTTTCGGCTGTTGCAAAAACTGCTGCCAAGATTCTTGCAATGATTCAGGGACAGATAAGCTAGAAGGTACGTAGTGTCTGTAATTTTCTAGTTTTTGTCCTTTTAACCATTCGCTCATTCCATCGCCATCGCCAGCAGCTACGACATACCAATCAGCAGGATTGTGGCTGGGATAATATCTATCTAAAACTGTTTGAATGTTTTGACGATATTGTTTTTTAATGTCTGATAAATCTGCGGTTAATTGTTCTAGTTTTTGATTTTTTTGGTTCAATAATGTGGGTTCGGTTTCTCTATCTATCTGCTGTTGGATAAATTTAATTTCTTCTTGAGTATTTAAGACTTCTCGCGTTTCTAAGTCTTCAACTAACCAACCAGCATTGAGTAAACGAGGATGAAATTGCTTGAATTCCGCGTCTTGATTATTATCGATCCAAGGAATTCCCCATTTTTCATTAGCGTCTGGAATGAATCGCTCTTTGTTTAGCAATTCTTGTTTGACAGCGCGACAAACTCGATGAAAGTAATTGGAGTGAGTGCGATCGCTAGTTTTTAAATATCCCGCTACACCTGCTGTTAAATCGGGATAGGAAGCATTTACTTCATCTGTATCAAGACTAAGCAGATCGGGTATAACTAAATGCAAACCCCGCTTTAAAGTTTCTGTAGCATTCAATTGCTCGCGACCGTCAAATAAACCTGCATGGCGCTGCCAAAGTTTTTTGATTTCTTTTTCCGATATCCAATCTGAACCAGGATGAACTGCCGAACCTAAACCGGAAATGGTAGAACGGACATCAAAAGCTGTGGGTAGTTGCCACATTCGAGCCGTCTTTACCGCAGTCAAAGACCAACGAGTTTGGTCAAAAATATAAGCCCACCAAGAACCAATATTGACACTAAACTTACGTCCCTGTCTTTCTAAACGATAGTCGTAAGCTTGTCGGAGAAAATCTAATTCCGCTTTTTGAAAAAGTTTTTGTCGATCGCCAACTTGGTAAGCTTGATTTTGTGTCTCTACCCAAGCGTGAAATTCTGGTTCGCGTTCGGTGGGAATTGCGGCACTTTTGAGTTCTTCCCCTTCTTTACCAATTGGTAAAGCACTCCAGTATGTCTGCCATTGGCTTTGCAGCCATCCTTTCCATGTTTTGCTATCTTCAGTTAGTTCAGGCATCCAGTGGCGTTGTCCTTGTAATTCCTGAAAGACCAGGCTACCGAGTTTCAACCACTCTGCTTTGAGTGTTTCCTCTGCCATTTGCATTGCTGCTCTTACTTTGTCTTTGGGTAAGATCAGCACGAGAACATTGGGAAATCCAGCAGTTAGAAGCTGGCGATCGCTCGGTGGATCGATCCAAGGTTGAAAATCGCTCCATTTTTCTAATAACCAGCGATCGATTAAAGGTTGTTGAAACAAACTGGGATAGAGGATACAGTCGGGACCGTATTTCCAGGCGATCGCCCAACAAACTTTAGCAGATAGGTAATGCAGCACCCACGATCCTGCCCACAAGTCCCGCATTTTGCGACTGGCTTTGATTAATTCTTGAATCGGAGAAAAGCTAAAAGTTGTTAAATAAGCATGGGATAAAGTCTTACCACTGCTCCATCGTTTAATGTCGTCAGCTGTGAGATCGTATCCTGCTAAAGCTCCGGCGATCGCTGCCGTCAAACTGGCATGGCTCCAGATCGAACCATCAGGGATGCGCGTTTCGGCAGGCATGAGCAACAAAGACTCGTCGTTACCAAAGGCGTTGCAAACAGCTTTGGGAAGGCAACGCCACAGCCACCAAAATAGTTTTTCAGGAGATTGAATCTGCTTAATTGTTTTGAGCTGTTTATCGGTTGGATCGACTATTTGTAAATTAAATAGTTCTTGCTCGATATGGTGTAGATGGTCGGCTCTTGGTGATGCTTTGACTAATTCTTGATGATGTAAATCGTTGAGTTTAAATTCTTGTCTAGCACTGGATAGCAGATGGGTAATTTCTAGACCCCGATCGCGGTTGGGGCTAGCATAGTTGACGGAAGTAGGAAGACTACCAATGGCAGCGCGATCGCTGGCTGAGGCGATAAAGTCTGCTAAGTGTAGGTGTTCGAGCAATTTGCCCCCAGACGTTTCTGGGTTCCATCCATTCTCGCACCAGCTTTGCATGACTGCTAGTTCTTGCCAACAACTATTGTCACCGCGACCGCGATTGTTGTGTAGGGCTTTGAGGGCTGGATCGTGTAGAATTCCCCAGATTTTAGCTTGCCAGTAGGCTTCAGACACGGATGAGTTTCCTTTGGCTGAAAATACACTATATTTCAGAGTTCCCCATCCGTTTTCAAAAATAACAATTAGCTTAGATTTTGCAACTTTTGTCAGTTGTACAGCCTGGTTTGGGTAAAGAAAGCTTACGACCTTCGCATCCAGCGTTGAGATAGTGTCTAGCTTTTTCCTCAAACTCTGCAAAACTTTGTCCTGGCGACACAATCTCGATTGCCAAGGTGCAGGGAACGGGACAGGCTTCGTTGCGTTTCCACTGTTTGGGTAGGCGATCGTCAGAGACATAAGTTAGAGCAGGAGTAGGAACTCAGTCTTTGCCATTGCGCTGTAAGACTACTGCCCATTCTGGTGAAGTCCGACCCTTGCCTTGACAACAAATTTCTATCAGCCTCAACAGAGTTTTCTACAACGAGGAATGAAAATATTTTGGGGACACTTTGGGTATTGCCTTACCATCTACTAATTCAAATGCTGTCTTCCCTTCGGGTAGTAACTAGAATTCCTCTAGAGTTAGGTTTTATAACTGGGTAACGTTCATCTCTCCTTTCCTATATTGTTTCCATTCAATTAATTTCCCCAGCGAGTGGGGAGTTAGAAGTTTCTTGTTGTAAAAATTTGGAGAAAGGAATATGGTCTAGTTTCCATTCAATTAATTTCCCCAGCGAGTGGGGAGTAGTTTTTGAGATAGATGCTCTAACACATCTACTCTACGTTTCCATTCAATTAATTTCCCCAGCGAGTGGGGAGCATCTATGGTTGCGACGACTCTTCGTCATTTTCCTGAGTTTCCATTCAATTAATTTCCCCAGCGAGTGGGGAGTTCTCAACGTATACTACTGCTGCAACCTCAATGTCCAGTTTCCATTCAATTAATTTCCCCAGCGAGTGGGGAGATGGCTACTAAAGCAATTTAAGGAAGCATCGTCTTCCTAGTTTCCATTCAATTAATTTCCCCAGCGAGTGGGGAGCTGTTTGCTTCCATCCCAGTTGGAAATTTCCCTTGGTTGAGTTTCCATTCAATTAATTTCCCCAGCGAGTGGGGAGTCAAGTAGTTAAGTAGTTAACTACTTTCATAGTGGGGTTTCCATTCAATTAATTTCCCCAGCGAGTGGGGAGGAAGCTGGTTGCCGCTCTTGCCGCGCGAAATTAGGAGTTTCCATTCAATTAATTTCCCCAGCGAGTGGGGAGGAGAAAACAGATAACGATTTTATTTGTGACGCGATCGGTTTCCATTCAATTAATTTCCCCAGCGAGTGGGGAGCCTATTCAGGGGAATTAAAGATAGCTTTATATTCTTGTTTCCATTCAATTAATTTCCCCAGCGAGTGGGGAGCAGACGTTAACGATTGGCAATTTAAAGCAACTGAAGTTTCCATTCAATTAATTTCCCCAGCGAGTGGGGAGATTTCTGAACGACACTGCCTTCGCGAGTACCAGGCAGTTTCCATTCAATTAATTTCCCCAGCGAGTGGGGAGATAGATACTGTTGCGTTCATCCTATTTACTCCTTCTTAGTTAGTTTCCATTCAATTAATTTCCCCAGCGAGTGGGGAGCTTGCTCTAGTTAATGGCATAATTACTGTAACTCCGTAGGTTTCCATTCAATTAATTTCCCCAGCGAGTGGGGAGTTTGAATGGAATTTGTTTGACGAGATATAAATATGGGAAGTTTCCATTCAATTAATTTCCCCAGCGAGTGGGGAGTTAGGTGCAGCAACGCTTGGAACTACCCTACTTTTAAGTTTCCATTCAATTAATTTCCCCAGCGAGTGGGGAGTGTAAAAACTAGTGAGAAAAAATCAACTGCTAAAAAATGTTTCCATTCAATTAATTTCCCCAGCGAGTGGGGAGAAGAGTCGCTATCAGCTTGGGCTCTTGCTATTTTTTTATGTTTCCATTCAATTAATTTCCCCAGCGAGTGGGGAGTTTAGAATCTCCTAATCCTAGCCCTGGCGACATCATTATGTTTCCATTCAATTAATTTCCCCAGCGAGTGGGGAGGAGAATAGTTAGTTCAGGAGTCATGCCGACTTCTTTTGTTTCCATTCAATTAATTTCCCCAGCGAGTGGGGAGCTGAATGGGTTACGGCGCTGGTACGCGCAAATTATCTGGTTTCCATTCAATTAATTTCCCCAGCGAGTGGGGAGACAAAAGCGTCAACTAAATCTCTATTATTGGCTTTTATGTTTCCATTCAATTAATTTCCCCAGCGAGTGGGGAGCCATCATAAAAACAGGGCTGACTTTTCTGCTTTTTCGTTTCCATTCAATTAATTTCCCCAGCGAGTGGGGAGTCCTTCAATTTAAACCCATATACTGCATAGTGTCCAGAGACGAGTTGCGAAGATTCTAGTTTCTGGGGCTAAGAATAGGGGAAATGGAGAGTTAAAAATTGCTGAAGCCCTTTCACGATAAGGAATCGAGGCTAAGAACGTGTTGACTAGCTTTTCAGCCATTTCTTGTAACCTTCGCAAGTCAAATTTAAATAACAACTGACCCAGGTAATTTCGTTAATGGCAATCCGCCCCAAGTATCTACTTGAGCTAACGTATGTTTTGAGATCGGATAAAAACGTATACTATCTTCCGCTAATTTGACTCTTTTTCTTAGCCTTTGACGTAATTCGTCATACTTAGTTTGAGTTAGTATACACTCAAATACACTGTACTGTACTCTCTTGCCATATCCTTCTAGTAAGTCCGATACTTTTTTACGTCTTCTATCATCAGGGATATCATATACTACTACATAAAATAGCACGATCTAGCGAATTTGATAAGGTTGATAAAGCTGTATGGGCTGATAAATAAATTGTTTATATGCTTTAATTTGTTGTGTGAGTAAATCCCATTTAGGTTGTTTTTCTTCTGGATCGATTTGAATTTCTTCTTCCATTCTTTGTACAAACGCTTTAATATACTTTGACCTTCCAGAATCATTAAGGTAGTAACCACCGTTATGATGTACAAAGTCATTTTGAGCATCTATAATGTGACGGTTGATTAACCACAATACTAAAGTATCAACAATGGGAGCGCGAAACTCTTCAATGAGATCGGAGGCTAGAGCCGCATGACGCTCTGTTCCTTGATGCAGACAAGCATAATAAGGGTCGAGTCCCTGAATTTCAATCATCGCCAGTAGATGATTCCACAAGACTTGATAGCCAAAGCTAAGCATAGCATTAACAGGGTTTCCTGGAGGACGACGAGAACGACCTGCAAAGACAAATTCAGCAGAGTTAATGCACTCTCCAAATGCAGAAAAGTATTGTGATGCACCAGCTCCTTCTAAACCCATTAATTGTTCGACTGTAGTAGCTCGATCTACTTTCTCAATTAGGTACTCTAAGCTTTGAATTGCAGCAATAATTATGTTTGAAGACTGACGGCGCTGCTGTCGCTGTAAAATGACTCGACTATTTTTTAATTTGGCTCGGACAATCTGCCGTGCTACTAACAATTGTTCTACTAGTGTTATCTGCTGTTGATAGCGAGACAATTGGCGATAACCGCGTTCAATTGGTAGGATACGTCCATAACAGTAACCCATACGGGAAAGGTATGCAATCGGAATATTTCGCCATAAGCAAGCTCGAATAACTTGGGTAGTGATTTGGGATTTGCCAAAAACCAGAATTTGTTCCAAATGCGGTATTTGCACTTGACCAAGAACTGTTTTACCCTGCTTAATAATTAGAGTTTCTTGTTCAAGAGAAACGTAGCATCCTTGCTGAGAAATGTAGAGAGATCGCATTATTGCCGCCGATTTAATCCAGAGCGATCGCGAGTCCTAATTTCCGAGTGTCTAGGCTGAGAAATAAATGATATCTGCCGATCGGGTTGAAGAAATTTAATGACTTGGTCTGCGGCAATAGTAACAGTATATGTAGCAACTGTAACCAGTAACGTATTAACGATTACAGCCATCATTCCTAGTGGAGCAATTAGTAAAATAATTAGTGTAATTGTTCCATTAACTATAGACACAGAAATATTTCTTATAAGAGCAGCACGCGATGAAATATACATACTTAGCTGATTAATTCAATAAAGTTAAATTTTTACTTGTACGCGATCGATGAGAAGCGAATCGTAAACTTGGTAGAGTTTTGCTAACAGCTAATAGTTGATGGCAATGAACAATCAACCATCAACCATCAACAGCCTTGATAGAAATGTCACAACTGGAATAGACACGCTATAAACGATACTAAATATAATAGATATCGGTAATGTGCAGTATAGTTGCTACTTGAATAAACAATCATACTGCTAATGTTTTAACTTTTTGCCACCGTTGTTAATTGCAGTTGTGCATCTAGTACGCTTTAGCTTTTATTCAGTATATTTAATTAGGATGTATAAAATTTATCACGTAGATTAATGGTTGGCAATACTTCTGCATATTTTGCTTGCTTTCCATTGAAAAGCTGCTTTGGGTGCGATCGCAGTGAATATTCAGTAGTTTTCTGCTGAGAAAGTAGGTTTTTGAGGACTATTTCGCCGACAAACTACAACAAAGAAGCTAAGATGTCTAGTTGTTCTTGCCAATCCTCCTTGTATTTCAAGGTAAGAACGTAGTAGCCAGTCGCATATCTGAGATTATCGCGCTCAATTTTGTCCTGCTGTTGTTGTTCTAGGCGATCGTGAATCGAACCATCGCAGAAGATAGCAACTTTAGCATTCTTGTAGATAAAGTCTGGTTTGGAGTTAGCTTCAGAAATTAACTCTTGGGCAGCATCCGGTAGTTTTAATCCTCGTCGCTCGATCTCTGCCAAGACAACACGCTCAAAATTAGAGTTGGGATCTGTCTGCTGTAATAATTGCTGGTACTGAGCTTCACGAGAACCATTTGCGGCTTGACGAGTGATGGTACTGCTACCAAGCCGATCCAACCAAGGGCGAATTAGGTAGCGATCTAACAATGGATGATCGAACTGATTGCGGTAGGATAACAGGCATTGATAACAAGCTTTCGTACAGCTTTGCTTCTCTTGTAAGAAGTGACAAATATCTAACGCAGCATTTGCAAGCCGCTTGAAAGCATCAGGGTCTTCGAGTATTTGGGAAAGAACGCCTGCTCCTCCTTGGGCGGCTTCCCAAAAAAGTAAGTGTTGCCCTTGACCCAAGCGCTCGGAGGCTAGTTCGTCCGCTTCGAGTTTATATACTGCTTGGATGGCTCGTTCTAGAGCAAACTGGAGAGTGACGAGAAATGCCTCAGAATTCCCAGTAGGAATGTTAACTGGTTCGACTACGAGGATATTAGAAGTATCATCTACCATCAGGTTGACTTCTGTTTGTAGATTCTCTTGGGATGTTTCATTCGTAGAGCGATCGCCCCACACTCCTGTTGCTGCATCTAACTTAAATCCGCGCTCGGTACGATCGCGTCTCAAGCTCCGATCGATCCGCCGCAATTTTGCCGTTTCACCATAGATTAACTGCAATAGCTGCGTTCCATCCGCTGCTATGACTGTTGCTATCTCTTGCTTTTGCGGCGCATAGCGAAAATGTGTCGTGACGTTGTAACCGTACTTGAGCCGTTCTTCCTCGTCACAAGTAATCCGTTCCCGCCTGCGGGTTATCATCGTCTCTACTTCTAGCACGCGATTGAGTTTGCCAGGGTTGCCATCGCGATCGGCGACAATCTTTGCACCGCAGTTTTCACAAGTGTCGCGTAGGGAATCATCTCCCTCATGGAAGTAGCCGCAGCTAGGACAAACGCTGACGCGGACGTATTTACCCTCGATTCCACCCACGGGAACTCGCATTTTGGCAATTTGAAATTTCGACCCTTCGTAGTAAACGACATTACTAGGAGCAAATTCGCGAATTGCTACCACGCGGGGACGAGAGACAAATCTACCTGCATCGCCAGCAGGGATGTAAGCGCGGACTGAGAGACGGGGAAAGTTATATCCTGGTAGAAAGCCTTCGGCAGCAAAGTAACGGTAAGGGTAAAACTCTAACTGAGATTGGCTTTGGTTCGGGCTGATTTGCCCCACCAGCAGATCGATTTGCCTTTGGGCTTCTCGCTCTTGCGTTTGGGCTAGCTTGCGTTCCTCTTGAGTCACGCCACCTTTGGCAGAACGATCTACAGTTTGTCGAGCTGCTTGCAATTGAAATACGGCATCACCATAGAGTTTGCGCCAGCGATCGCAGGCTCGGTCAAACCCAAGTAAAGCATTTTCGAGTGTTTCAAAATTGCTTCATATCAATTAGGCTTGGGTGAATACGAAGTCCGCTCTTGGCATGGTTGGCTACGCCACATGACGTTGGTATTAGCGGCTCAAGCATTTCTGGTTGTATTGCGTCATCAGACAGAACCCCTGGTCAATGCCCACAACAACTGGACGATGCCTTCCAACAGCAACAGTCTCGCCCAGTTCAATGCCACGCGAGATTCTCATTCCCTTGAGTCTACCACAGATGCGCCGATGGCTCTACAGATGACTCTTTCCTATAGCTTGGCGGCTTGAGCATATTCTACATTGGTCATTTTGGCGACGCGCCCCAGAACGCGACTGCGCGTTACTGGCATGATCTTTTGCGTGACATTCTTCTTGTTTTACTTACATAACTTAATAAAACTCACCTGCATAATTTTCTTCTATAAAGCTGATAAGTATATAGCGGAGGAAACACGCTATGTCTAGGAGGTGAGACAACAAGCAGCGCGGTAGTGATTTCAGAGGATTTTTCCTCGAAAATAAACATACCCCTGCTGGAGAGACAAATAAAAAATACTGTTATGGAAGAATTTGAGGTGAGTCTGCGTCAATTGGTCGTAGAAACTTGTCAGCAGAAGATCGGTAGTCTCGATCGCCAGCGAGGTTTAACGAGAATTGTCCGCTCGATTGCCAAGTCTGGCAAGCTGTGGAAAGAAAATACTCCCGATTACGAGGATGCCTTACAACAAACCTGGCTGTATTTCTGCCGTAACCTGTGTGAAGCTACGACAGGCGATCGCTACGATCCCAGTCGTAGTAGTATCACGACTTGGTTAAATGCATATTTGCGGCGACGGCTGCAAGACCTATACCTGCAAAGAAAGACTACCAATAACTCGACAACTAGACAAGTCTATTCTGTTGACGAGCTGGGGAAAGACGCGATTGAAGCCTTGGAAGCTCCGCCCGATGTCCCACCAATTTTGGAAACGACACGAAAGTGGATTCAAACCGATCCTGATGGCGACCTCCGCCGTACTTATATTCAAGGTTATCCAAAGGTGAATTGCCAAGTTTTATTGTTACAAAGGCTGCCACCAGAGACAAGCTGGGAAGATTTAGCAGCGCAATACAAGCTGTCCGTTTCGACACTGAGTAGTTTCTATCGGCGACAATGCCTACCACGATTGCGTAAATTCGGCGAATCGCAAGGGTATTTAGAGGATACCTATCATGAATTATCAAGCACGAGAAAACGATCGCTCCCTTCCGTTACCAATTACTCAAGCCGCGAATAGCATTGCTTGGCAGTTTAGCCAGCAGCAGCCAACGTCACAAAAAGCAGAGCAAGTGCGACTGAATACCTTGGCTGTGTGTGCCGTCCGCGATTATTTGGAAATGATGGGCGTTCCGGTGAATTGGAACGAGTGCGATAGTTGGAATCCTTTTATGCGTGCGTGTGTGGATGCAGCAGACTTGGAGGTATCGGGTTTGGGTCGCCTGGAATGTCGAGCGATCGCCACTGATGCTTCTACCTGTTACGTGCCACCGGAGGTTTGGGAAGATCGGATCGGTTATGTTGTCGTGCGTTTGGATGAAGTAGAAAAACAGGTCTGTATCCTGGGTTTTGTCCAGCAAGTTACCCAAGAACAGTTGACCGTTAACCAGTTGCGATCGCCGGAAGATCTCTTGTCCCACTTGCAAGACTTAAGCGCGATAACTTCGTTAAGCTTCGCTAACGCGAATCCTCCCACGAGTACGGTTAACTTGAGACAGTGGTTCCAAAATACGTTTGAACCAGGTTGGCAAACTGTCGTCTCGCTATTAAATCCAACCGAACACAATTTAACCTTTAGCTTTCGTAAAACAGAAGAACTGAATACAAACGAAGTGGATCGCCCTGAAAATTTTGTCAGACGGGCAAAGTTAATTGACTTAGGGATGCAGCTAGCTGGTCATGCAGTCGCTTTGGTCATGGAACTGCGTCCTGCATCAGAGCAGAAAACCGATCTGATCGTACAAGTGCATCCGACGGGGAGAGAGACATTTTTACCGCCGTCGCTACAGTTAATCGTGTTGGATGAATCTGGTTCAGTTTTCTTGGAAGCTAAAGCCAGACGCGCCGATAATTACATTCAGTTGCAATTTAGCGGTACTACCGGAGAAAGATTTAGCGTTAAAGTAGCTCTGGGGGATGTTGGCATCACCGAACACTTTATCATTTGAGTTACGACTTACAACTTAAAATGACGTGCCTACAGGTGATAGATCGTGGGTAAGTTAGTTGTCTTGAAGTTTGGCGAAGGTAGCTTTGAGCAGGGATTTCCTGTCACGCTGCAAATTGGCGAGGATGGCGATCGCCCCGCTGTAGAACTTGCTGGCAGATTACCACCCCAGCCGGAAATCCCGCAACTCTACAGAAAATGGCAATCGGCTTACTACAGCTTGGGTTTGCGATCGCGTCTGGAAGCCGCTGCCGTCCAAATTACGAATGTTTGTGTTTTAGAAGACTGTTATAATGCCGCAGAATCCCTCAGCCGCAGTCTAAACAATTGGCTTTCCTCTCCATCATTTCTTGCTTTAAGGGATAAGTTTTTAGAAAAATTAATGCCTGCGGATGCAATTCGAGTTATTTTGCAAACTGAAGATTTACTATTACAGCGGCTACCCTGGCATCGCTGCGATCTATTTGCTCGCTATCCTCAAGCAGAAATTGCCCTGAGTACCCCTGCTTACGAAGAAATTGCGCTGAAAACGACATCCTCTCGCACTCAAATCAGAATTTTAGCGATTTTAGGTAGTAGTGCCGGAATTGACATTCAAGCAGACCGTAACTTGCTCGAAACCTTGCCAGGAGCAGATGTCAAGTTTTTGGTTGAGCCGTCACGTCAAGAGTTAGACCGTCAGTTATGGTCTACCCAAGGATGGGATATTTTATTTTTTGCCGGACATAGTGCCAGTCAAACAACTGCCTCACAGAATGAAGTTACAGGCAGAATTTATTTAAATCAAACGGAAAGTTTAACTATTGCCGATCTCAAACACGCTTTACAAACTGCGGTAGAAAATGGTTTGAGCGTAGCCATTTTTAACTCTTGCGATGGCTTGGGTTTGGCGCGGGACTTGGCAAGTTTGCACATTCCCCAAGTAGTATTCATGCGCGAACCCGTACCGGATCGCGTGGCGCAAGAATTTTTGAAGAGTTTTCTCCAGGCTTTTGCCGGGGGAAAGTCTCTCTATTTGTCGGTACGAGAGGCAAGGGAAAGACTCCAGGGATGGGAAAGTGAATATCCTGCTGCTAGCTGGCTACCAGTCATTTATCAAAATCTTGCCGAAATTCCTCCAACTTGGCAACAGTGGATGCAACGTCTACGTCCACCACGACAACGGCTTTCTCTGCGGCGCGTCTGCTTCACCAGCACCATTGTCACGGCGGCGGTGGTAGGAATGCGGTTATTGGGATTATTCCAAACTATAGAATTGCAGGCTTTTGACCAATTAATGCGGCTGCGTCCTATAGAAAAAGCCGATCCGCGTCTGTTACTTGTGACGGTGACAGAGGAAGATTTGCAGCTGCCAGAACAGAAACAGAGAAAAGGCTCTCTGTCAGATTTGGCATTGGAAAAACTGTTGCAAAAACTCGAACAATTTCACCCACAAGTTATCGGTTTGGATATCTACCGCGATTTTCCGGTAGAGAAATTACCAAGTCTGAAGTCAAGGCTCCAAAAAAGCGATCGCCTTTTTGCTATCTGTAAAGTCAGCGATCCAGAATTCGATCCGCGTGGCGTTCAACCCCCGCCAGAAGTCGCGCCAGAACGGATAGGTTTTAGCGATGTCATTGCCGATCCAGATGACAACATCGTGCGCCGCCATTTGCTCAATTTCGATCCGCCACTCACATCCCGTTGTAGTGCTAATACCGCGCTCAGTTTTCAACTCGCTCATCAATATTTGGCAGCGAAAGGAATTGAAACTCGATTCACGCCCAATGGTAACTTACAACTCGGTAATGTCGTTTTTCCGCGTTTGCAACCTTTCCATACGGGCGGTTATCAAAGAATCGATCCTAAAGGCTATCAACTGTTACTCAATTACCGTCCCTTTGACTCTGTAGACGATATTGCCGTCGCAGTGACGCTAGGAGATATACTGAGCGATCGCATTCCGCCCAATCTTGCCCGTACCCTCAAAGACAGGATTGTACTGATCGGTCTAGCGGCTCCTAGTACTGGTGATGCGTGGTCTACTCCCTACAGCATCGGCAGACAGGGACTGCAAAAACAAATTCCAGGTATTTATTTACAAGCTCAGATGGTGAGTCAACTCCTCAGTGCTGTTTTGGACGGACGGACACCACTGTGGGTTCTGCCTCTCTGGGGTGAGATTGTTTGGATTTGGGCTTGGTCGTTAGTGGGAGGAGTTGTTGTTTGGTGCTGGCGTTCTCCCGCGCGATTGGGATTGAGTGTTTGCTTGACAATTGCAGCTCTATATGGATCGAGTTGGATATTATTACTTCAAGGTGGCTGGCTGCCTTTAGTCCCTGCGGCTTTGGCTTTAGTCGTGACGGGAGGCAGAATTGCGGTCGTCAAGCGTTCTTTGCCCGATAGCAGCAATCTACTGCTGAAACCTACACTAAAGATAGATTGAGGTGAGATCATGCACAAGCTTGCAGCCACAGCAGCGATCGCCTTCACAATGCTCGTACCCACAGCAGCGATCGCAACCCACAATAACAGTCAAAATCACACTCATCAGCAAGTCAGCACTCAACCCCGTTACACGCCGCCGCCCTTTCCTACCTCCGGCACTCCCACCGGACGAACTAGAGGCGCAGCCGGACGAGGAGGAGACTGCGGCTTCAAGCTGCCGCTAACGGCGCTAGCACCTGCCGTAGAAAAGACTGTAGGCACGGGTAAAGCAACGTATGTTTGGGGACAGACGATCGCCGAGTATCCTACTTTCTGGTTTTACATTCCTGCTGCCAACCCTTCACTCCGTTCTGTAGAATTCGTCCTACAAGACGATCGCGATAACGATGTCTATCGTTCTGCTGTCGAACTGCCAGCTAAACCAGGCATCATCGGCGTGCGTTTACCATCTACCCAACCGCCACTTAAGCTCAATCAGAACTATCACTGGTTTTTGAAAACAGAAATAGCAGCCAGTTGCGATCGCCAAGATTCTACTATTGCGATCAAAGATTCGGTCGAAGGATGGGTACAGCGCGTATCGCCAACCGCCGCGATGCGATCGAAACTCAACACAGCCACACCCGAACAACGACTCGATCTCTACGCTCAACAAGGCTTATGGTACGACGCGATCGCCACCATAGCCGAACAGCGCTTACAGCAGCCAGAAAATGCCGCTCTCAAGGCAAATTGGAACGGGCTTTTACAATCTGCCAATTTGAGCGATATGTCATCTCAGCCACTTTTGCCATGACAACTGAAATGGGACAAGACATTTTTCAGGTCGATGCTTTTACAAATAAACCTTTTGCAGGTAATCCTGCTGCTGTATGCGTTCTGCCGCGATCGAGAGATGACGGTTGGATGCAAAATATTGCCAAGGAGATGAATTTATCAGAGACGGCTTTCTTACTCCGGCAAGACGATGGTAGCTACAATCTGCGGTGGTTTACCCCTGCTACAGAAGTTCCTCTGTGCGGTCATGCTACCCTAGCTAGCGCTCATGTGCTGTGGGAACAGGGTTATTTGCAGCCAGAGGAAACAGCTCGATTTCACACTCTCAGTGGCTTGCTGACGGCAAAACGGATAGGAGAATGGATCGAATTAGACTTCCCAATGCAAGTTCCTGCTGCATCGGAAATACCTGCCGATTTGATGAAAGCTTTGGGAACCAAACCCAAGTATGTAGGTGAGACGCATAGAAATTATTTGGTGGAATTAGATTCGGAGGAGATTGTCAGCAATCTTCAGCCAGATTTTAGTTTACTGAAAACTTTGCCCGTACAAGGCGTAATCGTTACCAGCCAAGGGACAAACTCAGAGTATGATTTTGTCTCTCGCTACTTTGCGCCTAATGTCGGAATTGACGAAGATCCGGTGACGGGTTCGGCGCATTGTTGCCTTGCACCCTACTGGCGCGATCGCTTGGGGAAAGATAATTTTCTCGCCTATCAAGCTTCTGCTAGGGGTGGAGTTATTAAAGTTAGCTGTCAAGGCGATCGCGTTTTATTGGGAGGACAAGCTGTTTTAGTTTTACGGGGTGAATTGGTTGATGGTTGATGAATGGTAATTTGCGAAGCTAGCGATCGACTAGGAAACTTCTAAAAATGCCAGTTCAAACTCTTTACCCTGTCGTACCTCACAATATGGTTGGTGACATTCGGGACATTCGTAGAATAAATCGGTGGGATGAAATTCAGTAGTGCAATTGGGGCAATAACAGACGACTGGTACGGACTCCACCTGAAATCTGGCATCTTCAGCTATTGTCTCCTTTTTCACCACATCAAACGCCAGTTGTAAGGATTCTGGTACTACCCCAGATGCCTCACCGACTCGCATTTGCAGCAGGCGAATATGGCTTGCACCTTCATGTTTTGCACGTTCTACAGCAGTTGCGAGAACGTTTTGCATCATTCCAACTTCATGCATAGTTCTACCTTGCCTAATTTAATCAAATGGTAAATTTGTTCCAGCGCTACCTGAATACCTCGTTCAGCACTGGGTGAAAGGCGATCGCCTAATTCAAAGTTCGTTCCCGGTATCGTTACCCACCAAGCATTCGGAACCCGATTGTAAAGCGCTTGCGTCAGGGCTAATAGCGATCGCGGATCGCCTGTATGTCCGCCGATCGCAGTGGAATTGGTAGGTGCGATCGCTTGTAGTCGCACATCTTCGCAGACACTTGCAAAACAGGCATCGATAAAAATTGCTAGGTCGGCTGTTGCCAAAAATGTAGCTAGTTCGGGTGTGAGTTGATGAACGCACAGCGATGTTACATCAGGTAATTCCTCAGAGGCGATCGCATTAGCTACTTTTTGCCCCACAGCATCATCACTACGTAAGTCATTACCATAGCCAATTACCAAAATAGTTTTTGAATTCTCGCCCATCAGATTGTCGATTTGATTTTAGTTTTATCTTCTCCCTGTAGAGACGTTACATGTAACGTCTCTACAGCTCTAATCCCGCCAAACTTCATTAACAACACTTCCATCTGTTCCTACTAATTGAACGTGCAATGGCATTTGTCCGGCTGCATGAGTCGAACAACTTAAGCAAGGATCGAAAGCCCGAATTCCAGCTTCAACACGATTCAACATTCCTTCAGGAATTTCTGCACCATGAATAAAATGTCGGGCAATTTGAGCCACCGTGCGGTTCATTGCGAGATTATTTTGCCCCGTCGCAATAATCAAATTTATCTTCTGCATTAAGCCGTTTTCATCAACTTTGTAGTGATGAAATAAAGTCCCGCGTGGTGCTTCACTACAACCAACTCCTTCTAATTGGTTAATTCCAGCTTCGGTACGGATTTTAGTAGATAACACCTGTGGATCGTCAAGCAACAATTCAATTTGCTCGATTGATGCCAAAATTTCAATCAGTCGGGCGTAGTGGTAAAAAAAGGATGAGAGTACAGTACCACCACCGCGATCGCGAAATTCGCTTAATTCTCGATCGGCGATCGCAGTGCCAATATGAGTACAAATATTTAATCGTGCTAAAGGTCCAACTCGATAAATGCCACTATCTAAACGACAGCGATCTTTTTGGTCGGGATATCCTAAAGGGCGATAATAGGGGAACTTGAGATAAGTATAAGATTCAACTGCCTCACCAATAAATTCTTGATAGCGAGTCGGATCGAGTTTGTCTGCAATAATATTACCAGCGCTATCGACAAACCGAATATATCCGTCGTAGTTTTCCCACAAACCATCAGATGTGACCAAACCCATAAATAAACTGGGAAAATTACCAAAAGTTTGAGCTTCCCTTTCATAGTCCTGAAGCAAGCGCTTAAACTTGTCTAGCGCATCTAATATTGTGGTTTTAGCTTCTGGAATGCGGCTTTGAATCTGCGTGCGTCCTGCTTGAGATAATGGTTCCCTCACGCCACCTGGAATTGCCCACGATGGATGAATCTTGCGCCCCCCTAATATTTCAATAATTTCTTGTCCGAATTGCCGCAGTCGAATTCCACCTCTGGCTAATTCTGGTTGAGCGGCAATTAACCCAAAAATGTTGCGCTTTTGAGGATCGCTATCCATGCCTAATAGTAAATCTGGGGCGCTGAGATGGAAAAAACTCAAAGCATGGGATTGGATAATTTGCCCTAAATTCATCAACCGACGCAATTTAGTAGCAGCAGCGGGAATAGTGACAGAAAGAATGCGATCGCCTGCTTTAGCAGAAGCTAGCAAGTGACTCACTGGGCAAATTCCACAAATCCGCGCCGTAATTCCTGGCATTTCCCACAAAGGACGACCTTCACAGAATTTCTCAAAGCCGCGAAATTCTGTGACGTGGAACCGAGCATCGGTCACTTGTCCGGCATCATCTAAGTAGATGGTAATTTTAGCGTGACCTTCAAGGCGCGTGACTGGATCGATAACAATTCGCTGGGACATAGAATACTGCTCTTTTCGCAATGATTTTTTTGTAGAGACTCGATCCCCCAACCCCTTTAGAAAGGGGGCTTTGAATTTCTCACTTTTTCAGGGAAATTAGGGAGGTAAGGAGGCTACCAGTTCCTCCCTTTTTAAGGGGGGCTAGGGGGATCGAGATCTCAGCTTCTAACCAAACTTGATAAACTCGCGCCCTTCTAACTGCGGTTTTTCTCCACGCAGCAGCGATTCCAGTACGGCTCGAATCCGCGCCGCTGGAGGCGGACAACCAGGTAAGTAAATATCGACAGGTACGACTGTATGTACTGGCGTGACTCGATCTAATAAAGGCGGGACAATACCCGGTTCTTGGGGAATCTGTCCGCGCACATCTGCGGTTTCAATGTAACAGCGTTGCAAAACTGGTTCGGCACTACCTAATGGATTGCGTAAAGCTGTCACGTTACCAGTTACAGCACAATCACCAAATGAGATCAGGAGTTGCGATCGCTCTCTTACTGTTTTAATCGTTTGCAAGTGATCTTCATTAGCGATCGCTCCTTCTACCAATACCACATCCACCCCTTCTGGATATTCTTTGGTATCCATAAAGGGACTGTAAACTAAATCTGCCCCAGCCGCTAGGTCGATCAGCCATTCATCTAAGTCAAGAAATGACATGTGACAGCCCGAACAGCCACCTAACCAAACTGTTGCTAGTTTTAAACGAGTCATTGTTTACTGACTCCCTTGCTCGTAAAGAACTACGGGGGATCGTTGCCCTACAGTTACGGTTATAAACAAATAACTTGAGGAAGTTATGAGGAAGGAAGCGAGAATTTCCTAGAGAAGATAGAGAATTACTGGCTCAAGCAGGTATTGGCTGCGAACAAAGTAACGCCTAGCTGAGATCAATTCAGCCTATGAAGAGGAAGGCGAAAAGAGACTGCAAATAATTCTACTTTGTAGAGCCGCAAAATTTTACGGCTCCAGAAAATTAACCATTAAACTTAGTATGGTCAATAGAAAATACCATCAAATCTTAATAATGGTTGAGGTTGATTCCGGCTTCTTTTGCCATTGTTGACAAGCCTTTGATGTTGAGGGTTTTGATTGCTTTAGTCGAAAGCTTCAGTCTCACCCAGCGATTACCTTCTTCCCACCAAACCCGTTTCCACTGCAAGTTGGCTTCTTGCACTTTTTTAGTCCGGCGGTGAGAGTGGGAAATGGCATAACCATTGTTTGCCTTTCTGCCTGTGAGCATACATTTACGGGACATAAGGATCTCCAGATCTTCGCGTTTGGGTATCTTGCACAATCTATCATTGTACCCGGAATTTTCCTGGGAGGGTATGATGGCTGTGTTGAGAGCGAATAAGCATGATTCTTTTTTTAGTTGCGCTCCTATCCTTCTACGTTGCTTGGAACTTAGGCGCAAATGATGTTGCTAATGCGATGGGAACCTCTGTCGGGTCTAAAGCTGTGACTTTGCGTCAAGCATTAGTCATTGCAGGGACTCTAGAATTTACAGGTGCGGTGCTGTTTGGACATGAAGTTTCAGAAACTCTAGCAACCAAAATTTTCAATCCTGCCCTATTCATTTCTCAGCCAGAAGTATTGTTAGTAGGCATGATATCAGTTCTACTAGCTGGGGGAGCGTGGTTGCAAATCGCGACATCACAGGGCTTACCCGTGTCCTCTTCTCATGCAATTGTAGGAGCGATCGCGGGTTTTAGTGCTTGCGCGATCGGATGGGAAGCAATAGACTGGGCATCAATCGGTAAAATCACTTTTGCCTGGGTGATTACGCCGATAGTCAGCGGTGCGATCGCCTCTGCATTTTACAGTCAGGTAAGACGCTGGATTTTGACTCAACCCGATCCTCTCAAACAGCTAGACGAGTGGATTCCTTGGTTAAGTGTGGCGTCGATCGGTATTTTTGGTGTTATCGTCCTACCTACTGTCAGTCATCCAATATATACTTTGCTAACTCAACATTGGGGTTTACAACTTCCACCCCGCGATTTACCTTTAGGGCTAGGAGCGATCGCCTCTGTATCTCTAACTTTCTATGGTTGGAGACAACTAGCAAAGTCAAAAGTTCAAAGTCAAAAGCTTGCCCTCGAACAAAGTGAAGGGTCAAAAGTAGTTCCGACTCCCGACTCCCTTGTAGAAAAACAACTCGCACGCTTCCAATTATTGAGTGCTTGTTTCGTCGCTTTCGCACACGGTTCTAACGATGTCGGGAATGCGATCGCACCTTTAGCAGCAATCACTTATATTATTCGTACTGCTAGTGTCCCTGTAGATGGCATCGCGATTCCGTTATGGATTCTCGTACTTGGCGGTGCTGGTATTGTTGCAGGTTTAGCTGTTTGGGGTAAAAAAGTCATCGCCACCATCGGCGAGGGAATTATTCCCTTACAACCCAGTGGCGGCTTCTGTGCTGAATTAGCTACGGCAACAACAATTTTACTGGCTTCGCGCCTGGGTTTACCCGTTTCTACATCCCATGCTCTAGTTGGTGGTGTTGTGGGAGTTGGTTTAGTCAGAAATTGGAAAACAATTCAGTTCCAAACTGTGCGAGGAATTGCCGCAGCTTGGATTATTACGGTGCCGATAAGTGCAGTTTTGGGTGCTAGCATCTTTGCGATTGCACGTCTAATCTTCCTCTAGTTGAAAGCTTGTCAGCAACTTTGTGCGCGACACAGTGTTTGTGAGCGTAAACCGTGCGATCGCCAATTTGACACTGTTGAATCCAATCCCAACCTAGTCTTACCATCGGACGGTGGCAAATACCGCAGACGTATTTATCAATCGTATCTAGTTCTGCACCAATTAAATATTGTTGTGCTTCCGGAAAAATTCCCGACTCTTTTAAAAATTCACAAATAACGCGATATGGATCTACCCGACACCACCAACTGGCGACATGATACATCTCAAAACCTAGTTTTTCTAGATACTTTTCATTCCCTAAAGTTTTGCTGTGTCCTCCATTCAGAAAATGTTGTTCGCCAGCAACTTCTAAGCCTAATAATCTAACTTGGTTGCTGTTATGACTCGCCACCCACAGTTGGTCTAAAATATATGGAATAGAAGATTGATAGCTAGAACTCGGTACGATAAATTGAGGGGCAATTAGTTTAATTGCTTTATAAAACTTGGCATAGTTATACATAAAATTAGAGAAATTAGCTTTGTTAGACCAAATTCCTAATGCCTTACCATGCATAATTTCATGCATAGCAGAATAAGCTTCATACTGCCCGTAGCAAAACTGTTTAGTAGTTAAAAATTTCTCTGGAACTTGATAGCCTCTCTGTTTGGCAACGCGAAATGCTTGAGAGGAGTTTAATTGCTGAAAATACTTTTCTTTCGATACGGGAATTGTTGTACCGTTAGAACTGATATAATGCCAGCCCGTTCTTAGAGCTTGCATCAGCAAATCGCGATCGCCAATTTCTTGATACAGTTGCTCGACATACTCGTAGCAAGGTTTATTGTGAGTCGGTAAGTCAAAAACAAGTTTAGTTTTCGGCGCACCCAGCATAATATCTGAGTTTTTTAGAGTTAATTTTGTTAGCTTTTCTAATTGTGAAATATAGTCGTGAATTCTAATTGCACTCTTAATTTCTTGCACATCTAGAGACATATAAATATTACTAATAAACCTTACATGTATAAAACCATACTGGAATTCACTGAGGATGTCTAACCATCTCCAGGTATATTTATGAAAACTTTATTCAAATTACAAAAATAGTAAAGACTTAACGTGGAAATACGGAGAATGGAAAGAATGGTAATGGGTAATGGGTAATGGGTAATGGGTAATAGGTAATGGGTAATTGGTTATTACACTTAACTACTGTAAGGGCGGGTTTGACTACCAGATTGCTCCTGGATTAACAGACATCTGGGAACAAACCCGCCCCGACAACTTTGTCTCTTGATAACTGATAACTGTCAATTGTTAACTGAATACAGTTGCATCACATCTTTAAGAGATAAACGCGACTGCACGCCCAAAGTTAAGGGTGAGGTATGCCCTCGGTTAAGATGGTCGGCAGCAGCACAACCAATCATGGCAGCGTTATCAGTACAAAGCTTTAAAGGCGGAAATAACACGCGCAGATTATGACTGGCTGCTGCTACTTGCAGGTGTTTTCTGAGGCTGCTGTTGGCTGCAACTCCACCACCTACAGCGATAGTTTCTAAGCCATAGTCACGAGCGCAAGCGATCGCCCGTTTAGTTAGCGATCGCGCTACTGTTTCCTGAAAACTTGCCGCTACATCTGCCACTGGTACAGCACCATTCTGCTCTAACTGTCTTACCAATCGCAGTACTGCTGTTTTCAAGCCGCTAAAACTCGAATCATAGGGATGATAACCACCCTGCGATCGAGAAATATTTCCCTCTGGCAAGGAAAAAGCTTGAGCATTGCCTGTCTGTGCCAATTTGTCAATGATGGGACCGCCAGGATATCCCAATTGCAAGAGCCGTGCAACTTTATCAAAGGCTTCTCCAGCCGCATCATCGCGGGTTTCACCTAATGTCTCGTACACGCCGCAATCTTTAACGTAGATCGAGCTAGTGTGTCCGCCAGAAACTAACAAGCACAAAAAAGGCGGTTGCAAACTTGGTTCGCTCAAGTAGTTAGCGTAAATATGCCCTTCTAGGTGATGTACGCCCAAAAAAGGCTTTTGATGGATTAATGCTAAAGTTTTTGCTGCCGTGATGCCCACCATCAAAGCACCAACCAAGCCAGGCGCGCAAGTCGCCGCAATCCCATCCAGATCTTGCCAGTTCATTTCAGCTTGCTCTAGAGCTAGGGCGATCGCCTGATTGATAATTTCTAAATGCTGGCTCGAAGCAACCTCTGGTACAACTCCCCCATACTGACTATGTACTAAGATCTGGGAGTTAACAACACTGCTACAAACTTGAC
>NZ_RSCK01000094.1:11985-23247 GCF_003991895.1 Chroococcidiopsis cubana SAG 39.79 | reverse complement strand
TGAATCCTTAATAGAGCATCCTACAGTTGATTTTTCTCCTTTTTGCCTCGTTTAAGATTTACTTTATGAATAGCCTCTGACTCCCCTAACCCCTCGCTTTGCCAAGGAGAAGAGAACCGCAGGCGGAGTGAGGCTTTGTGTGCGATCGCAATCTGTCATTTTTGAAATTATCTATAGCTATATGCGTGCAAAACGACTGCGTAATCTTATATTTTCAATTCACCGTTATATCGGCTTAGTTGTCGGGTTAATCCTAATTCTGATTGGCATTACAGGCAGCTTGCTTGTCTTTCACTCAGATATTGACGATTGGATCGTGTCTCAACAATTTGGGGTAGTTATTCCCCAAGGACAACCAATATCAATCGATCGCACCGTGGAAATTGCTCAAGCGGCTCATCCGCAATGGAAAGCTGTAAGCGTTTCCATCCCAAAAAGCGAGCGCCACCTCTTCCATGTTGTGATGGAAGAACCGAATGCAAATCCAGATATTTATCTCGATGGCGCTCATCAAGTGTTCGTCAATCCCTATACAGAAAAAGTGATGGGCGATCGCTTGGAAAGATTCAGCTACTATCGCTTTTTGCTCAACCTACACTATCGTTTGTTTGTCGAACAGCCTGGAGTAATTTTAACAGGAACTGTAGCTTTGTTTCTGCTAATTGCCGCAGTTACAGGTACTTTCTTGTGGTCTGGTTGGCGCAAACTTTCAACCGGATTTAAAATCAAATGGAAAGCGCATATTAAGCGACGAAACTTTGATTTACACAAAGTTGTTGGAATTACAACAGCGGTTTTTCTCTCATTAACTGCCATTACAGGCTTCGGTTGGAACTTTTCAGATTTTACCTATCCGGCGATTCGGGCGGTGACATTTAGCCCAATTCCAAATGACGATCCCGTTACTTCTAAGCCAATATCGGGACAAGCACCTATAACCCTTACTCAAGCCGTCGAGCAAGCCAAAGCCGCATTACCAGGAATGCAGCTAAATTCTGTAGATTTGCCTGGATCCGAAACAGGAGCGATTTCAATCTACGGCTTGTATGGCGAAAGCTGGTCAACTTATGGTGTAGCACACATCGATCGCTACAGCGGAAAAGTTCTTCAAGTTGAAGATTCGCGACAGCCAAAATCGTTAGGCGATCGCATTATTAACTCATTTTTCGATCTGCACGTTGGTACATTTTGGGGTTTACCATCACGCATTCTCTACGTTTTAGTAGGATTTGCACCCTTAGTTCTATTCATCACTGGCGTTGTCATGTGGCAGCATCGCCGCGAGAATAAGAATAAAAGTAAGTCGGTAAAAATACCAGTACCCAGCAATCGCTAAGCAATCGATAAGCGATCGGTGTAATTGGCGATCGATACCTACCTTCAACTCATTACCTTCGATTCATATATACGGGCGGATTTAACCGCAGAATCATTTGTGTGATGACAGGTATCCTCAAAAAAAACCCGCCCCTACGACTCCCCACTCCCAAATAGGGGGAGAAACACTGTCAATACTTCTCCTTGTTGTGGTTTCTGACGCACGATCAATTTGCCACCAATCGATTGAAATAGGTGCTTAGTAGCATTGAGATTGAGACTAATACAGCCTGTTTCGGGTTGAAAAGTGAGTAACTGACCGAGAGATTTGCCAATCGACGTGACAGAAAAACTTTGTGTCGCTTCGTCGTCTTCTCCTGGAAGTTGCGAAAATAACTGTAGCTTGAGTTGATCGCCAGCAGGAATGACTTGCACCTGAATTTGACTGCCAGCGGGTAGGCTGCGAGTAAAATTCTCGATTAATCCTGTCAGTACCCGATCGAGCATACTAGGATGGCTGATCACCGTTGGCATTTGCTGCGGCACAATCACATCTAAAGTCATGTTGCGGCGTTTCGCACTGTGTTGCCAGCGGGGAATACTTTGCTGCAACAACTGTTCTAAAGATGTGGCAATCAAATAATTATTATTATTGCTATCTGAAGCAGATGTTTCTAGTTCCGCCGCTTGAAACATCAACTCCATGCGATCGATTTGTTCTCGACATTCGTGTTCGATCGCCTCTAAGCGTTTTTGCACATCGCTAGACAAGTCTCGTCGCTTCAATAACAGGCGAATCAGCGTGCGAATTGTCGTCAAAGGCGTGCGAACTTCGTGGGCAAATGCTTGCAGGAGTTCTAAATCGGGACGGGAATGGGGAGTTGGGAGTCGGGAGTCGGGAGTCGGGAGTTGAAAGTCAAGAAGATTATCGTTGTTCTTGACTTTTGATTTTTGACTTTTGACTTTTGCATTGTCCCCTTGTCCTTCCTCTGGTTCTGGCAAATACTTTAGTAACAGGCGGCTAAATTGAGCCACGATCCGGTAATCTGGGGCAACGGGAGCATATTTATGGGCGATCGCATCGAGTTGCAATAGTAGATATCGGGGGCTAGTGAGAGCCACTCGCGCCCGCAGCGTCTGCCATGCCTGCGCAACTATCTCCGGTTCAAATGCAAACATAAATACTGGGTCGTTATTGCCATCTACCCCAGCAACCATCACCAAGCTAAAACTATCTGTCAAAACCAAGCAAAACTGTTCCTTTGCTAGCGGATCTCCCGGTAGCAAGGGTATAGTCGTACTACCAGGGGGATCGATTTCTACTGCTACAGGTAAAGGATCGGATTTTGCTTGAGACTTGGCTACATCAGACTTGGTTGCAGCTGGCGGGAGTTGAAACGGTCTTCCTCCAGATAACTTCAGCCACTCTGCGGTAAACACTCCAGTTTGAAAGTTAGCCAGCAACTCTTTTTGACTCAAAATTGGTGCTGGACCAGCTAAAACGATGCCTCGATCGCCTTTAAATCCTAAAGAGTTTGACGGGGAACCAAGACTATCTAACAATAGCTGTTCGAGTGCGGCGATCGCCCCACTCCACTCTTTCACGACTTTGAGCCGTTTAGATGCAGCACTGGTATGGCGAATGACTTCTGTTTCCAACTCTGGAGTGTAGTAGCCAATCTCATCCGCTCTGCTCTTGGTAATAATTTCCCTTATAGTTGGTAAAGTCCGCATTTGCACCAGCGATCGCCCCCTCTCACAGCTAGCAACTCTCCGTTCCGTTCCGCTTTTCTAGATAGTTCTACTTTTGCTACTCAATAAGAGAGTATCGAGATTTTGGCACTAGCGACAGGCGTAAAACCGAACTTTAGTCTTCGCAATTTCCTGAACTAGGAAGGGAAAGTCGATCGTTGGTAATGGGTAATGGGTAATGGGTAATGGGTAATAGGCAAGAAGCAATCCACCACTATCCCATTACTTGAGTTCGATCGCGAAGCTTATTAACTATTTTGACTTTTGACTTTTGACTTTTGACTTTTCTACGATTCTCTCCCAGATGCCCAGAGATCTCGCCACTTAACCGTCCCTTCGCTAGCAACAACCCAACGTCGAGCCACGATATTTTCTCGTAATGGCGATCGCCCTTCCCGCAACATGGCATATTTGTAAGTAATTAACTTACCAGCACTCTCCTCGAAGGGAATTTCCGCAAACCAAGTATTGGCATTAATGTACTCTAGGGGGTAAGCTTTGCCAATATCCCAGTTTCCTAGTTCTGGACAATCGCCCATCACCACAATTCTTTCACCGAGTTGAGTGTTGACCCCATTTAATTGCACTCTAACTAAAGTTTTAGCTTTTGCCCTTTCCCCAATATGACTGAGAACGATGACATCTCTTCGTCCCAGTTCTAAATTGCGGATCTCGCCGTTCTCCACTGTAAATTTGCGCCGCGTTAACACGCAAGTATGCTCGCCATCTGGTAAGTCTGTCATGACTGTATCAATCGTGACGGTTTCACCCCGAGTCATGGCAACAAAGCAGGTACACTCACCATATCTTCTGACATAGCAGTAGACATCTGGGGTAATATATCGCTGCTGATGGCTACCAACTGATACGGCTGGGTTGAGTCGCCGCAAGCCAGAAAGCAAGCGAATATAACGATAGATTTCAGTGTCGTTGTCCCAACTCGTCATCATCGGTCGGTTGTAGGGATCGTTTCCGCCATTTGTATCGTCGTGAAGATACTGTTCCGTACCGTAGTAGATGCAAGGGATACCACGAGATGTCATGATTAGGGCGATCGCCACTCGTAGCATTTCCGGGTCGGCATTAAGCGACTGAAAACGCGGCATATCATGGTTATCGATAAACGTGACTAACTCTGTTGCCCCGTTATAGCGGTAATCGAGATCGAAAACATCTTGGATTAGTTGAAATCCACCCTCAGCGCCTTGTGCCAAAGCGCCTCGAATTGCTACGCATAGACCAAAATCGAGCATGGACATACCCGAACAGTTAGCAAATTCTACCGAGAGATCGTCGAGTGGATGGCTGAAAATCCATTCACCAAAGACAAACACATCTGGTCTATGGGCTTGAATATCGGCGATAAACTCTTGCCAAAACCAAATTGGCATATGCTTGACTGTATCTACCCGCAAAGCATCCACGCCTCGATCTAGCCACTGCTTAATTGCCAATTTGATGTAATTACGATAGTCGTTGTTGTTCTCGTTAAATGTGGCTAAACCGGAAAGTTCGCAGTTCTGTACTTGCCATTCATCTTCCCAATTGGATACTTCACCGTAATGATGATACCAATGATCTTTATCATCGTTAAAGTCGGCAATTTTTACGCCATCGTCATACAATTCTCCCTTGACTCCGCTAATGTCAGGGCTACTATGGTTGCAGACAATATCGAGAATTAACTTCATCTTTCGCTTGTGTAGTTCGTCAATCAAGCGATCGAAGGTGGTATTTCTAGTTTCTTGAGTTTTGTTCAGGGATGGATCTTCATCTTGACCGATAAATCGCGGGTTCAAGCGTTTGAAGTCTTTCGTCCAGTAGCCGTGAATTGCCGCACTTTCGATAAATAAATCTTCAATTTGCTCGAATAAAGGAGTCAGCCAAATTGCTGTCACTCCCATGCCTTTAAGATAATCGAGTTTATCGATAATTCCTTGTAAGTCACCACCCCAATACTTCCCCCATTCTTGAGCATTGGGATCGTATAGTTCTGGGTTAGGACCTTCGCTATTGTTTGGATCGCCATCATAAAAGCGATCGACTACCACAAAGTAAATTGTTTCTTGACGAAATTCGATATCTCTGGTGTAAAGAAACTCTAGATCGATCTCTGTTTCTTGTTGAGGTGCTGTAATTAAAGTATCTATTTCTACTTTTGGATCGGTCAGTTCGTGTTGAGCAGGAGTCGCTTTAACCGTGGGAAGTGTTTCCATAAGGTTTAGTGAGTTCTATATTTTTCAAATTGCGAGCGCATCTATGCACGAGTTGGTTTTGCTTTTGGCTCCTGTCGTTTTTCAGCGAGATAACATGCCAACCAACTATTTTTTTGCAGGCAATTGTTAAAATATGTTAATCACGAAAACTCTATCATCTATCGTGGGAAGTAATTTTATAGCGGTTTTTCGATTGGGTAAAACACACGCTCTGTAGGGGCGCACAGCTGTGCGCCCCTACAAATGTCACGCACGCAATCGAGAATTGCTATTATAGTGACTTTAGTGCTTCGGAGAAGCAGAACGTTGTTCGTCACTAGAATATTTAGTATCGGTAGCGGGTTCACTACTCAATCTTGACTTAGCAATTCTCTGTATAGTTATTCCCGGTATCTGTACTCAACTGCAAAATTTTAGCTCCCCTCAAAACTGCGATCGCCATGCAATTTTGAGGGGAGCTTTATGTTATTTAACAAATTTAGCAAACTTTCTTCACACAAAAATCGCCATCTAGCTCATAGAAGAACCACTGCGATCGTAGTTAGCCGAGAAGGTGGGGTGGGGTTTGCCTTGAATATGATTCCAATATTCTGTCGTACCTTCAAAACCAATTTCAGCTGCTGCACGGTTCAACATCGATTGCTGACGGTTTTTGACTACGTGGTGGTGACGCATCATCAACGCCCGAGCTTGTTCTTGAGTAGACATAATTTATTCCTCTTTATATTTTTCTGTTTACTTTCACTTTTTTACTATAGCAGGTAATTCTGTATCCAAAAATACAAAATGACTATTTTTAATATTTCTTAACATAGTTCTCAGAAAAGCGAGGAGTGAGGAGCGAGGAGTGAGGGGAAGAAAAGAGCTGCTCTTGAGCTGAGGGAGAGTCGCCCATCTCAGGGGGAGAAGAGAGTTGCGGAGCAACTACCAACTACCAACCATCAACCATCAACTGTCAACCGTTCATCCTTATCCCTCATAATGGGAATAGTGGATAAAATTTGCTTTCCCAAAATCCGATCGCCGTTTTACTTGATGAAATATGTTTGATGCACTTGCCGATCGCCTAGAATCTGCCTGGAAAAAGCTGCGGGGACAAGATAAGATTTCCCATGCCAATATTCAAGAGGCATTGCGGGAGGTACGCCGCGCCTTATTGGAGGCGGATGTCAATTTGCAGGTAGTCAAAGATTTTATTGCTGACGTGGAAACTAAGGCACAAGGAGCCGAGGTACTTTCTGGGGTTAGACCCGACCAGCAATTCATCAAAGTTGTTTATGACGAACTGGTAGAAGTGATGGGGGAAACCAACGTTCCCCTCGCACAGGCAGACGCAGCCCCTACCATTGTTTTGATGGCAGGTTTACAGGGGACGGGAAAAACCACCGCTACGGCTAAATTAGCATTACATCTACGCAAGCAAGACCTCAGTTGCTTGATGGTAGCGACAGACGTATATCGTCCCGCCGCGATCGATCAGTTGGTGACTCTGGGTAAGCAAATTGACGTACCCGTGTTTGAAATGGGTAGCAATGCCGACCCCGTAGAGATTGCGCGAGAAGGTGTCGAACAAGCCAAAGCACAAGGGGTAGATACAGTTATTATCGATACCGCTGGTCGCCTGCAAATTGACCAAGACATGATGGCGGAGTTGATTCGTGTTAAAGAAGCCGTGCAACCCCACGAAACGCTGTTGGTAGTGGATGCGATGACGGGTCAAGAAGCAGCCAATCTCACCCGCACTTTCCACGAACAAGTCGGTATTACTGGGGCAATTCTCACCAAGCTGGACGGTGACAGCCGAGGTGGAGCAGCGCTTTCAGTTCGACGAATCTCGGGACAGCCGATTAAGTTCGTCGGTGTCGGGGAAAAAGTAGAAGCACTACAACCCTTTTACCCCGATCGCATGGCATCGCGCATTTTAGGTATGGGCGACGTGCTGACGCTCGTAGAAAAAGCCCAAGAAGAATTTGATCTTGCCGATGCTGAGAAAATGCAAGAGAAAATTCTCTCGGCAAAATTTGACTTCACCGACTTTCTGAAGCAGATGCGGCTGCTGAAGAACATGGGTTCTTTGGGTGGCATCATGAAGCTAATTCCTGGCATGAATAAGATGTCGGACGACCAGCTGAAGCAGGGTGAAACCCAGCTCAAACGCTGCGAAGCGATGATCAATTCCATGACCAAGCAGGAACGTAAAGACCCCGATCTATTATCTAGTTCCCCCAGCCGTCGCCGCCGGATTGCCAGAGGTTCTGGTTATAAAGAAAGCGACGTGAGCAAACTGGTGAGCGACTTCCAGAGAATGCGAGCCATGATGCAGCAGATGGGTCAAGGCGGCGGCTTCCCAGGTATGCCCAATCTATTCGGTGGTGGCGGCGGTATGGGCGATCCCTATGCTGCTGGTAGTCGTCCTACTCCCCCTGGTTGGCGGGGCTACGCTGGCGGCGCACCCGCTAAGAAAAAGAAGAAAGAGAAGAAGAAAAAGGGGTTTGGAACTTTGTGAGTGGTTAGTGGCTGGTGGCTAGTGGCTTGAAGAATCTAGTCACCAGTCACTAGTCACTGTCAACTGTGATATGATGATCTATTCAGTGAATACAATCTATTAGCCGCCTACAGGAGAAGTTAACCCCAGTATGATCAAACTGCGATTGAAGCGATACGGTAAAAAGCGGGAAGCAAGTTACCGCATTGTGGCGATAAAAAGCAGCGCTCGGCGCGAAGGTCGTGCTTTGGAAGAGCTGGGATTCTACAACCCCAGAACTGACGAAACTAAGCTAGATGTGCCAGGAATCGTAAGGCGGCTCCAACAAGGTGCTCAACCTACTGATACCGTGCGTCACATTTTACAAAAAGCTAATGTCTTTGAACAGCTCAATACCGCAGCCAGCCAATCAACCAACTCATAAGGGCGATCGCACTATAAGTTCAGATCGACAACCAGATTACGCTAAACTAGCGCAATTTTTGATTCAGCCGTTTTTGGAGTCTCCCAACTCGCTAAGCGTGGATTGTGAGTTCTTCCCTAGTACGGCAAAGGTTTGGCTTAGAGTCGCCTTTGAAGGTGAAGACAAGGGGCGAGTTTTTGGTCGCGGCGGACGCAATATTCAAAATATTCGCACGGTTATTGCTGCTGCTGCTGCTATGTCAGGGCATTCAGTATATCTGGATATTTACGGTAGCCAAGCTTTTAATGGTGCGACGAGTGGGGAAGAAACCGGACGTTCATCAGATCGTTCATCTGCGCCAAAATTGAGGGAACAGCGAGGTGAGAGTCCCAAACCCGTGCAAAAACCTCGTTCTCATTAGTCGTTGGTTGATGGTTCCCGCTCGTTTGTAGCTAGTAAGCTAGAAAGGACAAATGAATGATGGCGTAGGGCGAAGCCCTTCCCATAGGGTACGACCAATGACAAATAGAAAACTGGTATGGCAGAGCCTTTAACGATCGCGCTACCAACTCAAGCTGGCGCGATCGCTTTAGCTGGAGAAAATGAAGAAAATTTGAAAACCCTGGCGCGACTCACAGGTGCTACAGTTGTGTTGCGCGGGCAAGAGTTATATATTTACGGCACGGAAAAACAAATTGAGCTAAGCCAGCAGTTAGTGCGATCGCTCGAAGATCTTTGGAGTCAGGGTAAGAGTATTTCAAATGCAGATATCCTGACGGCGCGTCAAGCATTAGATACCCATCGCCAAGGCGAACTGCAAGAATTACAGCGAGACGTTCTCGCTCGTACCCGTCGCGGCGATGAAGTCAGGGCAAAAACTTTTCGCCAGCGTCAGTATATTCAGTACATTCGTACCCATGACTTGACATTTTGCTCTGGTCCTGCTGGTACTGGTAAGACTTATTTAGCAGTGGTAATTGCTGCCCAAGCTTTGTTAGCAAATCAGTACGAACGGTTAATCTTAACTCGTCCAGCCGTGGAAGCTGGGGAAAAACTGGGCTTTTTACCAGGGGATTTGCAACAAAAAGTCGATCCGTTTCTCCGTCCCCTCTACGACGCATTGTATGAGTTTATCGACCAAGAAAAAATGGCTAACCTAATGGAACGGGGAGTCATTGAAGTAGCTCCTCTAGCATATATGCGGGGTCGCACGCTGAATAATGCTTTTGTGATTGTAGATGAGGCGCAGAACACGACACCAGCCCAGATGAAAATGGTCTTAACGCGGTTGGGATTCCGTTCGCGCATGGTTGTGACTGGGGACATGACTCAGACTGACTTACCTTTGCAACAACAATCAGGGTTAACAGTAGCGTTGAAGATTTTGCAACATCTCGAAGGAATTGCTTTTTGCGAGTTTTCTCAAAAAGATGTCGTTCGCAATCCTTTAGTGCAAAGAATTGTTGCGGCTTACGAGCAGTACGAGAAATAATTGATGAGTAATTGGCGATCGCAAATCGCTTCTAGCTTTTTGAGCGAGAGAAATTGCTGATATATAGGATTTGATGATAAATCCTCCATTCGCATTAATTATTTCTGCGATCGCACTCCTTTTCAAATTCTTTTCTCTACTCAGAGATATAGCAAATCAAGCCGTGATAAAATAGATTTTTCTCTTTAAGCATTCTTGCATTCAGATGTTCTGATAAATAGACATTAGGTCAATTCAATATTTACAATTTTTAATTTAAATTTTGTTTCTAGTTTGAATAATTTGAAGCAAATTTTGATACTAAACGGTACTTCTACATACGAGTCTCAACAAATTTCAGGGCGATCGCGCATTCAATCCATTTCAATATCTAAGCTTTAAGATAGATGTATAACGTTTAATAAAAAAATCAAAATAATAATTCTGCATACTAAAAAAATTGCCTGAAATCTCGATCGCATCTCGCACTATAGATTCGGTCTGACTATTTTTAAAAGCTGGTTGAAAAAATGAAAGGGAAAAAAGCCGCGATCGCCATTGGTCTATTGGGCGCGATCGGCAGTGCCATTGTCGCTTGCTCGCCAGATAGCCAAAATAACTCTACAGCACAAATCAATCCAAACTCAAAACTGCGATCGCTTGCAATTACTGTAGGCGATCTCAGCAATCCCTTCTTTGTCTTGATGGGACGAGGTGCGGAATCTGAGGCTAAGAAAATTGCTGGAGAAGGGGTACGAACTGCTGTTGTTTCTAGCGGTTACGACCTCAACTTGCAATTCAATCAAATCGAAAACTTTATTGCCGCTAACACGGACTTAATCCTGCTAAATGCTGGCGATAGTGAGGGCATTGCAGCTGCTGTGGAAAAAGCCAAACAAGCAGGCATTACCGTAATCGCAGTCGATACAGGTGCGGGTGGTGGCGTAGATGCTACCGTCACCTCTAATAATCTGCAAGCAGGGCAGATTAGCTGTCAGTATATTGCCGATCGCCTCAAAGGGAAAGGCAATGTTGTAATTGTGAATGGTCCGCCAGTACAATCTGTATTCGATCGCGTCAAAGGTTGCGAACAAGTCTTTGCTCAGTACCCCAACATCAAAATACTTTCTAAAGACCAAAACGCCGAAGGTAGCAGAGATGGTGGTTTAAGGGTCATGAGCGACTTGCTGACATCATTTAACAAAATTGATGCCGTATTTGCGATCAACGATCCGAGCGGAGTTGGTGCAGAACTCGCAGCCAAGCAAGCCAGACGCAACGAGTTTTTCATTGTCGGCGTAGACGGCGCACCGGAAGCAAAACAAGCAATTGAAGACCCCAATAGTATTTTTGTTGCGACTGCTGCTCAAGATCCGCTAGGCATGACGCAAACAGCCGTACGAGTTGGTAACGACATTCTCAATGGCAAGAAGCCGAAGAATCCCGACATATTGATTCCAGTCAGGCTAATTACCAGAGAAAACGTCAAAGACTATAAAGGCTGGCAGTAATTCAGTGACCAGTGACCAGTGACCAGTGACCAGTGACCAGTGGTAGTTGGTAGTTGGTAGTTGTTGCCCACCTGCTCCCTTGTCCCTCTTGTCTCCCTTGTCTTCCT
>NZ_RSCK01000094.1:0-11847 GCF_003991895.1 Chroococcidiopsis cubana SAG 39.79 | reverse complement strand
CCTTGTCTCCCCCCTCTCCCTTGTCTCCCCCCTCTCCCTTGTCTCCCATTTCCTATGACAACAACAACATCCCCTCCCATCCCTCGGTTAGAAATGCAAGGCATTACCAAGAAATTTCACGGTGTAACTGCCTTGGAGAATGTCAATTTAACTGTCTATCCTGGTGAAATTCACGCTCTGATGGGCGAGAATGGCGCGGGTAAAAGTACGTTGATGAAAATTCTGGCTGGGGCATACGACACAGATGCAGGTGAAATTCGCATTAACGGCGACCCAGTAAAAATTTCCGATCCTAGTGCTGCTAGGCAAGCCGGAATTGCCCTGATTTATCAAGAACTGAATCTCGCCCCCAACTTGACTGTAGCTGAAAACATTTTCATGGGTAGCGAGTTAACTAAGGGATATTTCCTCGATCGCGATCGCATGAATCAGGAAGCAGCAGCAGTTCTTAACAGTTTGGGAGCGAGTTTCCAGCCAGAAGACACGGTGTCTCGTCTCTCAATTGCCGAACAGCAACAAGTCGAGATTGCGCGGGCGCTCAAGGACAATAGCCGCATCCTAATTATGGATGAGCCAACCGCAGCGCTTTCAGACCGCGAGACAGAACAACTATTTGAGTTAATTCGCAAGCTGCGAGACAACGGCATTGCCATTATCTACATCAGTCATCGCATGGAAGAAATTTACGCGCTTGCCGATCGCATTAGCGTTTTGCGAGATGGCGAGTACGTAGGCAGTTTAGAACGCCAGGAGATCTCTAGCGAGCGCCTGGTACAAATGATGGTAGGCAGACCTTTGCAAGATTTGTTTGAAAAACAGCCCGGAAAAACCATCGGTTCAGTCGTACTAGAGGTAAAAAACATTAGCGATGGTGGCAAAATTCAGCCTGCAAGTTTAACACTACACGCAGGAGAAATTGTCGGCTTGGCAGGACTGGTAGGTGCAGGACGTACGGAATTATGTCGGTTAATCTTCGGTGCTGACCCCAAGACAAGTGGTGAAGTGATTTTAGATGGTAAACATCTCAACATCAATCAACCCAGCGATGCGATCGCGGCTGGTATTGGTTACGTACCAGAAGACCGCAAAGAACAGGGCTTATTTCTCGAAATGAGCTGCCGCAAGAATATTGCAATGAACCTGCTCAAACGGGAAGCGAAAGTAGGCACGATCAGCCCATTACGAATTAACCAAATTGCCTCAGCCGCAGTCGATAATTTTAATATTCGGCTAGCAGAACTAGGCATTAGAGCCTTAGATTTATCTGGTGGCAACCAACAAAAACTGCTGCTAGCAAGATGGTTGGCAATTAAGCCTCAAGTTTTGATGTTAGACGAACCCACAAGGGGTGTAGATATTGGGGCAAAAAGCGAGATTTATCGCATCATTAGCGACTTAGCAGCCCAAGGAGTTGCAATTCTAATGGTTTCGAGCGAACTACCTGAAATTATCGGGATGAGCGATCGCGTTTTGGTGATGCGAGAAGGGCGTTTAGTTGGCGAACTAAACAGTACCAACGGCGAGAAAATTACGCAAGAAAAGATTATGACTTACGCCACCGGAGCAATTGAGGGAGAAAAATTATGAGTCAAATCCAATCAAAACCAATGCGAGGCAGATCGAGCGATCGCCCCAAGGGAGGTAGGCGTAAATCTGCAAGTAACCTGCTTCAGATAGTAGGAATTCTCCCGATTCTGGCGCTGATTTGCATTCTCTTCGCCTTACTCACGCCTAACTTTCTTACCACAGGCAACATAGTCAATATATTCCGGCAAGCATCGATCAACATCGTGCTAGCAACAGGGATGACGTTTGTAATCCTTACGGGCGGAATCGATCTTTCGGTTGGTTCTATCCTGGGAGTAACAGCTGTAGTTGGCGTACTGACATCACTCATACCAGGGGTCGGCTGGCTGGCGGTTCCCGTTGCTTTACTCGCAGGCTTGGGTTTGGGCTTAATTAACGGTGCTTTAATTGCCTTTCTTGACCTGCCACCTTTCATTGTCACTCTAGGTGCGCTCACGGCTTTGCGAGGGGCTGCTTATTTAATTGCTAGCGGTACAACCGTGATCAACCGCGACCTCAACTTTGCTTGGATCGGGATTAATTACTTAGGACCAGTTCCTTGGTTAGTGGTAATTGCGTTGCTTACAGTGGTAGCTAGCTGGTTTATTCTCCGCCGCACTATTTTGGGAATGCAGATCTATGCAGTGGGTGGCAATCAACAGGCAGCAAGGCTAACGGGAATTAAGGTCAAGCGAGTACTTTTATTTGTTTACGGTGTCAGTGGCTTGCTCTCCGGCTTAGCGGGAATTATGAGCGCCAGCCGTCTTTACAGTGCTACAGGAATGCTAGGGAATGGATACGAACTCGATGCGATCGCGGCTGTAATTTTGGGCGGAACCAGCTTCTCTGGTGGGATTGGCACTATCTGGGGAACTCTGCTTGGTGCGTTAATCATTGCCACCCTCAATAACGGACTAACTTTGTTGAATATGTCATTCTTCTGGCAGTTAGTTGTCAAGGGTTTAGTCATTATTGTTGCCGTCACAATCGATCGCCTCCGCAGACGCTCTAGAAGATAAATTGTAGGTTTGGATTTTGGGTTTAATTCAAAATTCCCAATCTATTGATAGCAATTCTCGATTGTGTACATAATATTGGTAGGGGCGCACAGCTGTGCGCCCCTACATCATAGGTATTTCATCCAATTGAAACGGCTATTAATTAGTAATTGTGTCAACTCCCTCTGATAGAGGTGCGAGATACTCGTATGCACCCACATCGCAAGTAGCAACACCATCTCTGTTTCCGTCTAGGGGTCGAGTCATACCACGTTGATCGGTACTCTGGCATTGGTCGTCGATCCCGCGATCGATTGCCGGACTCTCAGCGTAGATTGGCAACATATCATTATCGTCACGTCCGCCTAGTACGATCTCAACGTTACTTCGGCTGGTAGGAAAGCCACAGGTTGCATCGCTTGATAGGTTGCCACCAAGATCGACAATCGTGCCGTCGCAATTATCACCCTCATAGTTATTTGCTACCAGCGTATTCTTTAACTGAATCGTACCAGTATTGGCAATTCCACCACCACTTGTTGCCGAGCGGAAAGACTGATTGTTAGCGATCGTGCTATTGTACACATCCATCGTGCCGAGGTTTTCAATTCCCCCACCTGCACCAGATGTAGAGTTCCCCACGATCGTTACGTTCACGAGTGTTGCTTTGCCCGTACTTGCATTAGTAAGTCCACCGCCACCCCAAACGTTACCATACCTCCAGTTAATAGAACTTGCTCTGACTGTACTATCAACTAAAATCAGCGTCCCGTGGTTGTGAATACCCCCACCGTGGGAGTGACTAGCAAAGCCAGGGGTTGCATTACCCCACTGTACTGTGACTTTACCAATGTAGGCAAAGCCAGTGTCAGCGATATCGAACACGCGACTTTTCAACATGCCATCTATTTTTGTTTTTCCAGAACCCGCACCAGTCAGGGTTAAGTTTTTGGTGATATCTAAGTGTCCCTGACTCAGTTCGTACAAACCTGCTGGTACGGTGACAGCACGGTTGACTGCCTGACCTTCCTGTACTGCGGCGCGTAACGTACAGAGGCGGGAAGGATTGGAAATACAGTTCCCATCACCTATATTCCCGTCTGGTTCATCTAAGATGCTATTAACTGTAAAAATTTGTCTTTCTTGAGATAGAACCGTTTGAGGTAGAATAGCAAGTCCGCAAACCATAATTACAATTAATGCATAGCGTATCCATCGAAATCGTTTCGTTTTTCGCATAAGTTTCTTCAACGAGCTAACGAATACTCGCAAACTAGAGTTTTTGCAAGCAAAGCGGGAGTAATGGCAGACAAGCCTCATTTATCCGCGCTATTTATCAACTGCTGACAGCGATCCGCAGCTCATTTCCTGAAAAGCGATATGATTCTTTATAGAGGAGTCGATGCGAGGTAGTTAAATCGACGGCAACAGCAAGGCTAAACCGCCATCTAACGATTCCAGGGGGGTTTTCTCTGCTGCCTTCTGGCATTACCTTCTGGGATGAAAGATGAAATAAAGATATAAGTGTACCTAACTACGGATAGAAACTTTGTCATGTCAAACTAACGCAGGTATTGAACTTTCGGGTAGATGCAAAGTTTTGCCGCTGCTAGATACACTGAGTTAGTGGAAGAATTACTCACTGCAAGCCGAGGAGAATCAAGTGCTGCTATCAAAAGGCTTTGAAATTGAAATGTACACGGGGACACCGTCGGGAGATGTCGTCGGTCTTTCAGACAAAATCGTGGCAAATTTAGAGGGGAATTTTGCCAAAGAGCCAGATAGCCGTAACGTAGAGTATATAACGTCTCCCTCAACTCAATACGAAAGCCAGTTGTGCGAACTACTGCGCCCTCGGCGCAAAATACGGGAATATCTCCAGCGATTGGGCAACTACACGTTTATTCCTGGTAGTACTTTATCTTTGGGGGGGAGCGATCGCTTCTACCGTTCCGACCCGAATAACCCATACCATGAATATATTGAAAAGACCTACGGTACTACAGTTGTTACTGCTAGCGTTCATATTAATGTTGGGATTGAAGATCCAGAAGTACTTTTACGGGCGTGTCGTCTGATCCGCGTCGAAGCACCTCTGTACCTCGCCCTCAGCGCCTCCTCTCCTTTTATTGACGGCGAACCTACTGGTTATCACTCCACCCGTTGGGCAGTTTTTCCTCAAACTCCCGCACACGTCCCCCTGTTTGAAAGCCACGCTCATCATATTCGTTGGGTTGAGGAACAGTTAGCCGCAGGGACAATGCAGAGCGTGCGCCATCTTTGGGCATCGGTAAGACCGAATGGCGATCGCCGCCCTTACGACCTCAACCGTTTAGAATTAAGAATCTGCGATCTCGTCACCGATCCGATTGCTTTATTAAGTATTACTGCCTTACTGGAAGCGCGGCTGTGCCAACTCATAGCAGATCCACAACTCGATCCGCTAGAAATGAGTACCCTACCAGCAACAACCCGCGCTGAAGATTTGTTGACAATTACTGCTGCTAACGAAAGCGCAGTCGCCCGTTCTAGCCTCGACGCTCAGCTAACTCATTGGCAAGACGGCAGAAAAATCTTAGCGAGAGACTGGATTGAAGAAGTTTATCAAGAAGTCTGGGCGATCGCCAAGCAAAACGGCTTCAATTGTTTTCTTTCTCCCGTACAAAAAATTCTGCGCGAGGGGAACACCGCTCAGCAGTGGTTGAAACTTCATGCATACGGCTTTGAGCCAAGAAGCATTATCATGCAATCTATCCAAGCAATGAGCGATCGCGAGTTAGAACTGGAAGATAAGCTCTGTTCGTCGCCAATGGTGTAGTGCATTACTCATCAGTTATTCGTCACTCGTCATTTGTTCTACCAATAGACCTCCTGCGTGAATACTTGAATTGTCATCCACACGCGAAGCGAAACATCTGGGAGATTCTTCACTACACTGCGTTGCGTACCCTTCGGGAAGGCTTCGCCAACAGAATGACATCCATGATTTTTTGATTCATGCAGGAGGTCTAATGACAAATGACGAGTGACAAGTGACAAATAAATATTAAGAATTTTTAATCATTTGTTTTCGATTTACATTTATTTAAAAAAACTATATATTTATGAATCTGGAGCCAAATCGTGCTATCGAAAGGACAGCATCTCAATTCAACGTTTTGACTTTTGACTTTCGACTTTTGACTTTTTAAATGCCTCAACTCGTTTTGGTTCACCCGCAAATTCCTCCCAATACTGGAAACATTGCCCGTACCTGTGCGGCGACAGGGACAGAATTACATTTGGTTGCACCGTTGGGTTTTGAAATTAGCGATCGCTATTTGAAACGAGCTGGCTTAGACTACTGGCAATATGTCAACTTGCATTACCACGAATCTCTAGACAGCTTCAAAACCTATTATCTAGAGCGCGGGGGACGCTGGGTTGGCTTTAGCGTTAAAGGTGAATCGAACTACATCGAATACCAATTTCAGGCTGACGATTGGTTGCTATTCGGTAGCGAAACAACTGGATTACCTCCATCTGTCCTTTCTGCTTGTCACGCCAGAGTTTACATTCCTATGGCTCAAACTGGCGTTCGCAGTCTAAACCTTTCTGTCAGCGTCGCCGTTGGTCTGTTTGAAGCCCGTCGGCAATTAGGCTATTTGAGGGTATAGGGAGCAGTGACCAGTGACCAGTGACCAGTGACCAGTGACCAGTGACCAGTGACCAGTGACCAGGGACCAGTCAACAATCCACTACAACCTACACCCTACACCCCTTCTTCACGCACCACGCACCACGCACCACGCACCACGCACCACCAATTACCAACTACCAACTACCACTGATAACTGATAACTAACAACTGACTTACGTATATTCTCTGATTTTTTTGACTCTAAGTTAAATAAAGGTATTTTTTTTTACAGCTATTTTTAATAAATTCTCATCATCAGCTTTTCAGTCTTGAGATAGATATAAGAAATTTTTATAGATTTTTTGACTAAAATCTCTCCTTCGATGATACATTTTCTTCATCATTCATCTGTCTTGTTATAGAAGATTGACAGCTCCCATAGGAAGATAAATTGAGGATTTGAGTCTTTGTACTCAGAGTTAAGCCTTGGCTGTGTAGCTCGCAGCTTTGGTAAAATGCAACACTTGTTGGCTTACAGGAATTGACTTAAATTGACTATGTGTAATAGAGAACATAAGTAATATGACTCAATACATTGGCGTAATCTTTTTCCAAAGAAATGTTAAATAGCAGTAAAAGAAAAAATAAATATGCCAAAACAAAAAATGCCTATATTCTGGGCAGTTCTTACTCCTTAAGTAGAAATCGCCCAACTGTAGTATATTGAGCAGACTGGAGACAACGTTAATTTTTTTTGCCAATAGGCTGTAAGCTTGTTTAAATCAAAAATGCCTAGTAAGCTTGCCTCAGCATATTTATCTCAGCATGAAAAACTGGATTTGATAACACTCAAAACCATCGTGTAGTAGTATCGCAATTGCGATCGCCAGAGCAAATGAACAGAGGTAGTTAAGCGCTATTCCAGACAGGAGGTCATTGTTGAAACAAACGTGGGCAAAAGATCGAGCAGATCGAGCCTCTAAAGCCAAGCGGCAAGTGCGGACTTCAGCCGCCACGATCGGCATTATTTTCTCAGCCGGAGCGTCCAATCTGCTATTGACCCAAATCAGTAATAGCGCTCCAGCCATAGCCATAAATCAGCCTTCGCTCAGTCAAATGCCGATAGCAACTAGAGCGAGCTTAACCATTAGCAGCATTGGTGTGCCAACAGGAATCGCGGCAACCGTGCCTTTAGCATTCACTCAAAGCCATACTAACGCGACACAGTTATTTGAGCCTGTAGCCAAGCAACCAACAGAGAAAACAGCCAAAGTTTTACAAGCTTTGCGAGTCAATCGCCTGATTCGCCAGCTCAAGGCAAGTAAAATTACCGTATCAACAGCAGCGTTAGTATCTCAACTAGACGAGCGAGAAGCAGCGATCGCCAGACAAAGATGGTCGATCGATCGCTTGAGACAGAAATTGAATCGCTTGGAAGAAGATAGTTCGGCGGAGTTGGGGTTTGAGGAGTGGCAAGCATCGGCAGGGACATCGAGCCAGGAACAAATGGGGGCATCGCTAGCAAGCGATCCTGGGCTGCAACCCGCAGTATCTCTACTAGCATTCCATCCTCAGTTACAAACTCCACAGTCAATACATGGTAATGCAAGTGGGGAGGCAATGCCTTACGTACTGGAGGCAATGCCTGAAGCTCGCATGTCTTTGGCACAAACGCACACAGCAGCAAGTCTGCCAAAAATAGCGGTCGATCGCCCAATGGTACTAGTCCCCTTACAGGCACTTAGCTACAAGGTAAAAGCCGGAGACACGCTGAGTGCGATCGCGCAACAACACGGACTACCACTGACAACTCTCATTACCGCCAACAAATTAGCCGATCCCAACCGCATTCAGATCGCCCAACAGCTGATCGTGCCAATTTCGCCATCAAAGGGAAGTGAGAGCCAGCAGCCAATAACAGCAGCTCTGGAAAACAATACTAATGCTGGTATGGGTGGCAACATTTCTGAAGATGATTCGGTTGTGGAAGCCAATCCTCAAGGGATAGCAGAAATTCAGCGGCAGCAATCAGCAAAAGCAGAACAAGCACAGTTGAGCGATCGCTACGTCCAAAATTTACGTAGTGATATCGAGAAATTACAGCAGAGATATCGCACCCAGCCATTGCTGAGTCAAGCAACACCAGCAGAACAACCTGCTGCTAAGACGAGTGGCGATCGCTTGTTGCGGAAGCTACGTCAGATTGCATCTATCGAACTTAAAACAGAGCGAAACTTCAATTCCAAACAAGCAAGCAAGACTTTACAAGTAGAAGCACCAAAACAGCCGCAGCGTTCAGTGCAACCAACTGAAGATGAAAGTGATGATAGCTTGGCAACAGCACCGATTGGTAGAGATGCAACAGATTCGCTCCAATCAATTCAGCAACGAAACGTATCGCCAGCATTACCACCTTTAGATTCAGCAGATACCTATTTACCCAAACCGATAATTTCCAAAAAGGGCTTCATGTGGCCTGCTAGAGGGAAACTTTCTTCCGGGTATGGCTATCGTTGGGGGAGGATGCATCGGGGAATTGACATTGCTGCTCCGGTGGGGACACCTATTTTTGCGGCTGCGGCTGGAGTCGTCATCAAGTCAGGCTGGAACTCTGGCGGCTACGGCAATATGGTTGATATTCAACACACAGATGGTACGGTCACTCGCTATGCCCACAACAAGCGATTGCTCGTTCATAAAGGTCAAACAGTATACCAAGGGCAGCAGATTTCCGAGATGGGTAATACTGGTTTCAGTACTGGTCCCCACCTACACTTTGAAATTCATCCACTAGGTAAAAAAGCAGTTAATCCAATGGCTTTTTTACCCCGATGAAGTCAGTTATCAGTTATCAGTTATCAGCAGAAAGGAGTTAGGAGTCAGGAGCCAGGAGTTGAAATTAACTGGTCACTGGTCACTGGTCACTGATAACTGTCCCTAGCCCCCTTTATACCTTCCTAATTCTTTGCCAGATGGTGAAGCTTAGAAGTGCGACAATGCTGAGCATAGTCATCAGGATAGTGAGAGGGGTCATACCTTGGAGTTTCATTGCTAAACAATTCCCGACTGCGGTGAAAGACCATAATGCGATCGCCGTAGCTCGTTGCGATAAGCCAGTAGCCAACAAGCGGTGATGTAGATGGTCTTTACCAGGAGTACTAAGAGGATTTTTCCCCGCCATCAACCGCAGGACAAACACCTGAGTTGTGTCAATGACTGGTAGCAGCAGAAATAGGATTGTTGGTACTAAAGCAAATACAGTATTAACTTTTAAGCTACCTAAAATTGCGGTAGCCGCTAGCACGTAGCCAAAAAAATAAGCTCCAGCGTCTCCCATGATGATCCGGGAAGGATGAAAGTTATGACGCAGAAATCCTAGTGCTGAGCCTCCCAATGCTGCTAAGAGTAAAGTTGCTGCGGCTCGAGTGGCAAATTGTGCCGAGACCGCTAGTAGGCTCATAGAAGTGATAAAGCTGACTCCTCCTACTAAACCGTCAATTCCATCCATCAAGTTAATTGCATTCGTAATTCCAACTACCCACAGTACGGTAATCAGAGTCGAAAGTAACGGATCGATTGGTGGAAATATTCTAGCTTCGATGCGGATATCGCTAGCAATGAGCAAAAAAGCTGTCAGAATTTGTACGGACAAGCGTACCCAAGGTGGCAAGCCAAATTGGTCATCGATGAATCCTACTAAAACTAAAATCGAGCCTCCTAACAAGATTGTTAGTACCTCAGCTAGCACTCCTTCAATAACTATGGGGCGCAAAAGCGTTGCCAATACTAAAGCAGCTAACACTCCAGTATAAATTACCAAACCACCAGCATTAGGCAAAGGTTCGCGGTTGAGCCGTCGTTCGTTAGGCTGGTCTGCCCAACCTACTTTTAAAGCGAACGATCGCACTTCTGGCATTAATTGCCAAGTGACTATCCATGCCAACACAAAGGTAAACATGACTGATAGCCAACCATAACCATATGGGCTGGCGATCCCGATAGATTGGAGGAAGCCGTAGATGTTCATCTTTTTTAATCCAATCCTTAATCATAAGGATGAATACGAGCAGCAACAGTATAGTTCAGACTTGCTAAAAAGCTACATCTGTGTTTATGCTCATGCCAATTTAACAGATAGAGAAATTTCGGTGTCCTCTCAATTTAAATCGAGATTGGATCGAATTCGATTCTAGCTTCAGAATTTTGTCAGAAAGTGCAATGGTGCGATCGCTATGTTAGTATAGTTAAGCGTCAAAAATCTGGCTCAGTAGCTCAGTTGGTTAGAGCAGGGGACTCATAAGCCCAAGGTCGGCAGTTCAAATCTGCCTTGAGCCACTCTTTAGCATAAATATTCATAGGATGGAACCCTTGTTTTGCAACGGTTTCAAGGTTTTTACCCTTTTAGCTATTGCCGTTGATTAAGGCTGATTATCGCTAATCTAGGTCAAGTTTTTAGGCAAGGTTTAGGCACAAAATATTTCAGGTGGATGGGGGCGATCTGGTCTATTGAGCAAGATGTTAAATGCCCTTTGATGCACCTCTTCACTAATCCAGTGATGATACAAGTCAGTGTGTACTTGAACGCTATGACCCATTTGGGCAGCTGCAAGGGAAACATCTAGCCCAAACTCTAACGAGCGAACTGCCCAAGCGTGTCTTAAATCATAGGGGTTAAATGAGATATCCAATCGCTTGAAGGCATGAGTAACTCTATTACCTAAGTCAGAATTGGTTTTACCAGTGCATCTGGGTAGGTTCACGTTTTCTAACTCCCACTGGATAGCCCACTCAGGATAAATAGGGTATACCCGCCGCGATCCTGTTTTACCGTCCTGCACTAACAGGACAGGGAATTTTGAGAAGTCTAGGTGAAATAGTTCGTGGTTTCTCAATCCATAGGTTGCCAAGATGCCATATGCCCATCGCCAATCACCAGCAGGAATTTTATTAAACTCTGTGGCGATCGCCCGATCACTAGGTAGTTTGCGGGGAGTTACTTTTCTAGGAGAGTAAGAGCCAGCCAAGCTTTTGAAGTTAAACTCTACATCAGCAAACTTGGCTAATGCTGTTAGAGCCATTACAGCCCGTTTTCGCGTTCTCGTGTCTGGAGCTGTATTTAAAATAGTCTCCTTCAAAACTTCAACGGACAACGTGACATCCTTGGGCAGCTTGTTAAAAATTTTGAGATAATCACCCTGCCAGGTTGTCTCTGTTTGGGGTGTACGAGATTTACGGGCAAAATAATCAGCTTCAAACTGAGAGATCCAATCAGCGATTGTCAAGCAGGGGTCATCTTTAGACTTTAGATATGGTTGCCAGTCAAACTCACGACGGGCTAGCAATGCTCCCACCTTACGAGCTTCCGCCTCTGCCTCCTTAATACCAATTGGGTTAGCTCTAATTCCTTGGCTGCTCAAACTAATTCGCTGCTGATATAGCTCATTTTTTGTGGCATTAGGTTTTGGTGGCAGCGTAGCCCGTAGATATAACCTGTTGCCCTGTTGCTCGATCGCAACGCCAACATTGGCTGCTCTGAGCCGACCGTTAGCTTGCTCAATCCGTCCAGAAATAGAAACATTCATCAACTAATGGGACTTTGTAAAGAAAGAGCGTGAAATCAGGGTAGAATACAAACCACGACTCAGATTTACGTCAGTCTCGACA
>NZ_RSCK01000093.1:0-23263 GCF_003991895.1 Chroococcidiopsis cubana SAG 39.79 | reverse complement strand
ATTCACCTGTTCATCAGTCTGCTTCTCTAGTTTACAGAGTCAACTGAAACTATTACACCTTATTTAATCCACGATCCTTACTATACTCCTCACGGCAATCTTGACGCAAATCCTTATCAAAAAAGATTTGCAAATAAGCTAGTGGGTAGTCTACGTAATTACCGAAGCTCAAGTCTATGCCCTAGAAGATAAATTTCGATCCATAGCAGAAAAGTTACAAGTCAGTAACAATCTTTCTCCCAGCGCGACAAGCACCAGGAGTTATGCCAAACTTGCGCCGGAAGGCGTTAGTAAAGTGACCTAAATGAGAATAGCCAACTTTATTTGCTACTGCTTCTACATTCAGCTTGCCATCTCGCAACAACAAATATGCTTGCTGCAAACGGTAGTCGCGCAAATAGCCAAATGCTGTTGTGCCGAAAATCTCGCGAAAACCTTGTTCCAACTTCATGTGGTTCAGTCCAACTTGTTGCGCCAAATCCATCAGTGCAGGTGGGTTGACGTGATTTTGGAGTAAAATTTCCCTTGCCTGGTAAATTCGCTCTACGTCAGTTGGTTTGAAACTGTTAGCTTGTCTCCCATTGCTTTCGACGAGTTGAGTTAACTGCAAACATAGCAGTTCGAGTACCTTACTTTCTAAATACATCCGCTGCATCATGCCTTGATGAGGACAATCGAGAATTTGCTGCAAAGCAAGGTGCATTTGCGGGGTAATTTTTCCCACTGGAAGGTGAAACCGAGGCGGAGTGTCAGTTTCTAGCAGCAGTTGTAACGGTTCGGGTAAAGATTCCGAGTCTGTATTAAACGACCTAAAGAAATTTAAGTCAAAAGCAATTCTAATTAATATCTCAGCAGTTTCGGCTTTAGCTTGCTCGATTTCGGCGATATCTGGTAGGTAGAATAAGTAATTTTCACCTGTTTTTTCGAGATAATCGTCTTTGACATATTTATCTTTAATTCCCGGCGTGATGGTTCTGAGATTTCCGGCAAGATAAAATTTTGCTGTTAGAGGTTCAGCGCAATTGTGTTCGACTTCTGTACTTAAATCATGCAGCCAAGTCAAATCGAGAATCTGAAGGTTGTTTCCAGAAGGTAGCAGAATTTCGCGACAATTTTTTCTAACATAGCGATCGCAATATTTCTCAATGCAATCGTACCCTTTAGTATTAAGAATCAACTCATAATCTTGACAGCTTTCTAAATGTCGTTGTTCGTATTGTGCCTCATCGATTGTTTCCATTTTTAACCCACACACTGACGCTTTCTTTTTCTCCTTACCCATAATAGAGTTCTGCTGCTAGGTTTTCATTTGGTAAAACTACGATGACTCCCTCTTTATTCTTTGTCATTATGTAGTAACCGCCAGCACTCTCCATGCCCCTCCAAATCCGATCAATTAGCTTTTCGTCAGTCTCTCCACAACTCAAAGCACCAGAATAGCTATCTTTAGGTACAGGCGTATATTTCCACTGAGAATATGGGTTTTTATCTTTATTTTTTAAGGAAATGTTAGCTCTCAGCTTTGCGTCACTGTCAAAATAAGTAATACCAATTTCTTGAATTTTATGAGAAACACTTGGTTCTAGCTCAAAAATAGACAAGTAGCATCCTTCCATTAGTCCTGGTTGAACGATTGAAGTGAGGACTTGCACGTTTCCAAGTTCTTTTGGTAAATTACTTGCACTATTGCTATTAGTTGTAAGTTTGAACTGTAGAGAAACCATTCCTACCAAAAGTGTAGTTGCGATCGCAATAAAGGTTAGATATTGTCTTTTTCTATTCGTCTGTCTTCTATTATTCGGAGAAGCGTTAGCTAGATTTAGCTGATGAGGGATAAATTTTGCAATTTTAAAAAAATAAATTACCGATATAGTTCCACAAGCTATTCCAGATAACGTTAGAGGCAAATATTTTAAAGATGGCTGAAACCACGCAAACGGGTTAAATATTAAAAATAGTACAAAAGTATAAAAAAGTACCCTAATTGTAGAGAACAAGGAAAATATTGTCTGATACTACAGCTCGGATAAGGCGAAGTGAAAGCGTAAAATAATGCTGAACCAAATCCTGCTGCAACCCAGAAAATAATAATAGCCAGAAATATCTGAATAACCTTTAGTACGAGCCTTCTCATCTATTTTCATCCATACATCTCACTTAGTTGGAGCTATGGGTAACAAGACATTGAAAATAGAACCTTCACCGACTTTACTTTTAACCGAAATGGAACCACCACAGCGGAGTAAAAGTTGTTGGACGATCGTTAACCCTAGCCCTGCACCGCCTATATCTTCGCTGGAAACAGAACGCACCCGATAAAAGCGATCGAAGATTTTGGGGATCTCGTTAGGTGAAATACCAATTCCCGTATCGCGAAATTCTAATTGCACGTATTCGCCTTGAATACAGGCTTTAACCCACACTTGCCCACCTGTAGGAGTAAATTTAATACTGTTGTGTAACAAATTAATAGCGATTTGTCGTAACCAATTGTTAGAGCAGAAAATAGAAGGCAAATCGGGAGAGACAGTGTAGGCAAGCATAATGCCTTTTTCTTGAGCTAGAGGTTGATAAGTGCTAACCACCCCTGGAATAATTTCACTCAGTTTCAATGGTTGTAAAACTGTTTGTTCTGCCGTTCTGTCTAATTGAACTAATTCTAATAAACCGTTAATTAAAGAATTTTGGCGATCGCACTCGCTACTTAGAATCTGCAAATAGCGTTGTTTTTGCGGTGGTTTGAGGTGAGGAGAATTTAAAAGACTCAAAGCCGTTTTCATATGTGTCAGCGGAGTGCGGAGTTCTTCGCACATCCTACCGAACGATTCATCTTTACGAGTTAAGGTATTTGTTAAAGCTTGATTTTGCCGTTTTAAAGTGCCAGTGAGTTCGTCAAACGTACTCCGGCGAGTGGCATCTTGTTGCTGGACTTGTTTAGCAAATAAGCGCTCTAACAACACCGGATCGGGTGCGGACGGACAAGCAAACAGCGTCTCCCAATTGTTCATCACCTCTGGGGCGATCGCTGGCTGCTTGTGCTGCGCTAGCTTCCAACGCACGCTTTGAGCCACGACATGACCGATTCCCTTGAGTACCTCCTGTAAGACTCGTCCCTCAAACGAACAAAGGCTCAGCAAGGGTAAAAATTTCTTTTGGCGATCGTTTTCCTTAGTTTTTCCCTTTTTGCGTTTCAGTCGCGATCGATGTGCCAGCACCATACAGCAGAATTGAGGCGAATGGACGATGAGAAAATAGTCCCGCCGCAAATGGCTATTTGGTAATAATTGGACTGGAACCATTGGGAAACCAGACAATTGAGCGATCGCAGTTTCCTGTCCGTAGCAAACATAGGTTTTGTCAGAAACTCTCACCTGCTCGTGATAGCGCTGAATCGAAGCATACCAAACTTTCCCTGATGGTAACTTTAGCCACAGTGTCGCTGAGATTTGCTTTTCTACCAGTAATTCCATCACCGATTCTACCAAGGAAAGCAAGGTTGCCGGACTCACCAACATCGGCGATGGTGGTTGTTCTATACTCAGAGCCAGTCGATAAAGGGAGATTTCCATTATTAGGAGTTAGGGGCTAAGGAGACAAGGGGGACAAGGAAGACAAGGAAGACAAGGAAGACAAGGGAGACAAGGAAGCAATTCTACTAGTCACCAGCCACTAGTCACTAGCCACTTACCCCACGCACCACTCATCACTCTTTCCCGACTCCCGACTCCCGAATTCTTAGTGCATTCCTCGCCTGTTCGCGATCGTCAAAGTGGATTTTTTCCGTACCTAAAATTTGGTAGTCTTCGTGACCTTTGCCAGCAATGAGTACGCCATCGCCGGATTGGGCTTGTTGAATTGCCGTTTGAATTGCTGTAGCGCGATCGCCAATGACAAATGGGTCTATTGTGTTGGGAATTCCAGCGAGAATATCTTGGAGAATTCTTTCAGGGTCTTCGGTGCGGGGATTATCAGAAGTGACGTAAACGACATCTGCTAAATCGGCGGCGATTTTACCCATTTTCGGGCGCTTTGTGCGATCGCGATCGCCTCCACAGCCAAACACGCAAATCATCTTACCTGGAATAAACGGTCGAGCTGCTTTTAAGAAGTTTTCTAAACTATCTGGCGTATGAGCATAATCGACGATCGCGCTGATATCCTGATGGGGACTCACTTGCACCCGCTCCATTCTCCCAGGGACTCCGGCAAACTGCGGCAATACGTTAGCGATGAGTTGTAAATCTACGCCCAAGTGTAAAGCGGCTGCTACTGCTGCGAGTAAATTGGCTAAATTATATTGACCCACGAGTGGCGATCGAAATTCTACTTCTCCTGCGGGTGTGTGTAATTTACCGCTCACTCCCGTTGGTTCGTAACCCAAATCGCTCAAACAGAAGTCGGCTGTTCCAGCTTGGACGCTATAGCTCCACACCCGTTCCGGTGGTAGTTGTTTAATTAATCTTTGTCCGTAGGGATCGTCTGTGTTAATAACTGCTCGTCTTCGGAGATAATCGGGACTGAATAGCAAGGCTTTTGCCGCAAAATAGTCTTCCATATCGCGGTGGAAGTCTAGGTGATCTTGAGTCAGATTGGTAAACACCCCTACTTCAAACGGACACCCTAAAACTCGTCCTTGTGCCAAAGCATGAGAACTGACTTCCATCACCGCTACTTGAGTCCCCGCTTGCACGGCGTTAGCTAATTGCTGTTGCAGTTCTACAGCAAATGGCGTAGTATGAGCTGCTGTTTGCTCGAAACCCGCCCAACGAGAATAAAGAGTTCCAAATAAGGCTGTAGATAACTTTGCGTGTTGGAGGAAAAATTCGATTAAATGGGTGGTGGTCGTTTTACCATTTGTTCCCGTCACCCCCACCAACCTCATTTGCGTAGCTGGATAGCCGTAAAAAGCAGCCGCCACCCCAGCGCAAGCTCGAACCATATCCCTAGCGGCAATAATACAAGCCCCCTCAGCTCCCTGGGCTCCCTCAGCTCTCTTCAAGGCTACCTGAGAAGACACTAAAGCCGCGATCGCCCCACTCGCGGTCGCGCTTTGCCAAAACTCTCCTCCATCCACCCGCGTTCCTGGCATTCCAATAAAGAGATCGCCAACTTGGCAAGCATGAGAATTTGTCGTTAAACCCTTCACCTCCAGATCTAAAGCTGGGTGCTGGGGTAGTTGTTCGATACTGTCAACTTTTGCTAACAATTCGCCTAACTTCATGATTTGGTAATTGGTAATTGGTAATTGGTAGTTGGGAGTTGATGGTCACTGATAATTGATGACTGATAACTGTTAACTAGCTAGCTTAATCCCAGCTTTCAATTGCACCTATTTTGCTTCATGATGATTTACATATTTCTGAAGCATCTGTTGAATTTGCCCCACTGTAGCGCGAGGAGACGGGCGAGGTAGAAGGAGCGATCGCCCGTCGTCGCTACACAGAAATAAAACGGGTACTTCGTATTGATATGCTTGCCACCAATCATCCTGTAGTGCGATATCGCGGACTTCCAATGATAGTTCTTGGTGTGTAGCTAAAATTTGTGCTAGCTTTTCCTGCAAGCCTTCACACAAATGACATTCAGGTTTGCTATAGAGAATTAAGTGCATAAACTTAAGTTGTAAGTCGTAAGTCGTAAGTCGAGAAAGAGAGCTGCTCTTGAGCTGGGGAAGCAATTCTAGTTCCACTAGCCACTAGTCACCAACCACTAATCACTGATAACTGATAACTGATTTCCGTTATTGTTGAATATGCAGAACTATTCACATCATTGCGCAGATGACTGTTTCAACATCTTCTATCCAAACACCTAATTTCGATCTAGATGAGCTAAATCGCAAATATGAGACAGCTCATCCTAGCAAAATTCTTGCCTGGTGTGTCGAGAACATTCCTACAGGGTTAGTACAAACCAGCGCTTTCAACGTAGATGATATCGTCATCACCGATATTCTCTACCGCGAACTCAAGCACCGCACCCCAGTTATGTTTCTCGACACTTTGCACCACTTTCCCCAGACTTTAGAGCTAGTCTCCAAAGTCAAAGACTTGTACGACTTGGATCTGCAAGTTTATAAAACTCCAGATGTGGATACTCGGGCTGCTTTTGCTGCCAAATATGGCGAAGCCCTATGGGATAGCGACATTCAGCAATTTCACCACTTGACCAAAATCGAACCTCTGCAACGAGGACTAGCCGAACTCAACGCTGTAGCTTGGATTACCGGACGGCGGCGCGATCAGGCGCGTACCCGTTCTGATATGCCCGTTTTTGAACTCGACAGTCAACAGCGCCTCAAAGTCAATCCCATCGCTTCTTGGACGCGCAAAGAAACTTGGGCTTATGTTTTCGAGCATAACGTCATTTACAATCCGCTCCACGACCAAGGCTATCCCAGTATCGGCGACGAACCGATTACCACACCCGTAGCCGAAGGCGAAGACGAACGCGCCGGACGCTGGAGGGGTTCTGACAAGACTGAATGCGGAATTCATATTTGAAGGAGCCAGAAGTCAGGAGTCAGCAGTCAGAATGAAGAGAATACCAGCAAGGGTCTTCCAAGACTTAATTGTTTGGCAAAAAGCTCATCAATTTGTTTTAGCAGTATATCGTTTCAGCGAAAACTTTCCTAAAACAGAATTGTATGGCTTGACTTCTCAATTTAGGAGAGCGGCAATTTCTATTCCTGCCAATATTGCAGAAGGATTTAAGAAGAAAAACAAAACTGATAAAGCACGGTTTATGAATATTGCCCAAGGCTCTGTCGAGGAGTGCCGCTATTACCTGATTTTGGCAAAAGACCTCGGCTAAGGCGATAGCTTAGAGTTATGCCTTCTACTTGAAGAAGTTAGCAAGCTATTAGATGCTTACTATTCTTCTCTCTTGACTCCTGACTCCTGACTCCTGACTCCTGACTCCTGACTCCTGACTCCTGACTCCTATGATTAAAATCCTCCATCTTTCAGACATCCACATGGGAAGTAGCTTTTCCCACGGTCGGCTCAATCCTGAAACTGGATTGAACACACGCTTGGAAGATTTTGTCAAGACTTTATCGCGCTGTATCGATCGCGCGTTAGAAGAACCAGTGGATTTGGTGCTGTTTGGTGGGGATGCTTTTCCCGATGCCACGCCACCCCCTTATATTCAAGAAAAATTTGCCAGTCAATTTCGTCGCTTGGTTGATGCGCGGGTTCCTACCGTATTATTGGTAGGCAACCACGACCAGCATTCCCAAGGGCAAGGGGGGGCGAGTTTGTGCATTTATCGGACTTTGGGCGTACCAGGGTTTATGGTGGGCGATCGCTTGATGACCCATCACATTCAAACAAACAATGGTACAGTTCAAGTCATCACTCTCCCCTGGCTGACTCGTTCCACTCTCCTGACTCGTCCAGAAACAGAAGGTTTATCCCTCGCCGATGTCAACCAGTTATTGATCGATCGCTTGCGTGCTGCCTTAGAAGGAGAAATTCGTCGGCTCGACCCCAAGATTCCGACAGTACTTCTGGGTCATTTGATGATCGATAATGCTTCCTATGGTGCTGAGCGCTTCTTAGCTGTAGGGAAAGGTTTTACTATTCCCCTGTCTCTTCTAACTCGGGACGAGTTTGATTACGTTGCCCTCGGACACGTCCACCGCCATCAAAACCTCAACCCATCTAACGAACCGCCAATTATTTATCCTGGTAGTATCGAGCGAGTCGATTTTAGCGAAGAAAAAGAAGACAAAGGCTACGTGATGATAGAACTACAGCGGGGTAGTACCAAATGGGAGTTCTGCCCGCTACCAGTTCGTCCTTTTTGTACCATTAACGTCGATGTAGCCAATGCAGCCGATCCGCAAGCAGCTTTAATCAAAGCGATCGCGAAAAAGAATATTACCGATGCAGTCGTCAGACTAATTTACAAACTCCGCTCCGATCAAATCGACTTAATTGATAATGCAGCACTTCATCAAGTTCTCAGTTCTGCTCACAGTTATACAATTCAACCAGAGCTGATCAGTCAGCTAGCACGACCGCGTTTACCGCAATTAGACGCGAGTAGCAGTATCGATCCCCTTGATGCTTTAAAAACTTATCTAGATAATCGCGAGGACTTGAAAGATATTACCGCTCAAATGATGGTAGCTGCCCAACAATTACTAGCAGCCGATACAGAAACTTGGTTAGAGTCTGCCCCAGGAACTGGAATCGATGCAAGTCATACTGACGGACAGTTACGGTTGCTGTGAAATTAGTTGTCAGTAGAGAGTGGCTGGTGACTAGTGACCAGTGACCAGAAATATAAAATCCTCTTGCCTCTTACTCTTGTACGGGCGGGTTGACCCGAAATCTCTTTTTCCCCTACGACGCTTGTAGGGGCGGGTTTTGACCGGAGATGTGTTGTCTTATGCCGTAAATCTCTTGCTAAACCCGCCCCTACGGTTCTTGCCAATGACAAATGACAAACGACAACTACTATTGCAAAACTTCCCTGAGCAATTCACGATGCATGTAGGCTCTGTCTACTAAAGACTGAATTTGGTCTGGACTTAAAGGATCGCCGTTGGCATAATGCTCGATCCAAGTTTGGCTGATAATATTGGGGTCGTCGGGAATGTGAGCGACATCCCATCCAGGTATAGATAGTTCTGCCATCAGGCGATCGACTTTTGGATCGTAGCTGATGGCAAAACAGCGGCAACCTTCCGCAGCTGCCATAATTAAGCTATGAAAGCGCATTCCAATTGCCATTTCTACGCCGCGAAATACGCCTTTTAAACTTTTCGGATCTTCGAGGTAGAGGATTTGATTTGCCCCTGGTAATTGTGGCTGAATCGCTTGAGCGATCGCTAAGTCTTGCGATAATTGAAATGGCACTAACAAAATGCAGGTATCTGTTGCCCGTTGAAAGTCAGCTAAAGCGCGAGTCAAATTAGCAAGGCGATTGGGAGTTAATTGTGGGTGCGATCGCAAAGTCACGGCAACTCTCGGCGCTGGTAAATCCCACAACCCAGGTGTATTTCCGGCTTCCAAAGCCCACACCGGATCGGGTGCTTGCAGATGGGGAATCTGCCAATCGGTCAGCAAACTTGCCGAACCGCGATCGCGGACGCTCACCCCCGTACACCCAGCAAATGTCTGTTTTGTCAACCACCGGGTTAGCGGACTTTTTAAAGGACCAATTCCCTGCGCCCAAGCCATAGTTTTTAACCCTAACTTTTGCGCCAGAGTCATTAATCCACCGTAGTAAAACGGGCTGATGGCACTAGTAGAATCTTGCATAATACTGCCCCCACCCCAAATAAAAGCATCAGACTGCTGCAAGGTTTTCCACACAGGAGAAAAAGCCATGCGATCGCAAGCTTCTACTTGATAGCGCTCCTGCGTCTGCGTTGGATTACCAGACAGAACAATAGGTGTGACATGTTTAGGTAGCATTTGCAACAGTGTTGCCAGCAACGCCTCATCACCGCCATTACCTTTGCCGTAATAACCGCACAATACCACCCTTATCTGCCTCACATCCGTCACCCCTCAATCTTGACTTAATCCAAACTTGATAAAAACTTTATAATATATTGGCTGTATGTTGGCAGTTAACAGTTATCAGTTATCAGTAGAGAGTGACATTGACAGGTGTTTTTTCTCCCTCAGCTCTCTCAGCTCCCTCAACTTCCCCAGCTCTCTTTCCCCTGCTCCCTCATCATGCACGCACTCTCAATTCCTACCTGGATTATTCACGTCTCTAGTGTCATCGAATGGGCGATCGCCATTTGGTTAATTTGGAGTTATGGCGAGGTTGTGGGCAACCGCGCTTGGTATGCGTTTTCTCTGGCAATGCTACCTGCTTTAATTAGTGCCATGTGTGCCTGTACTTGGCACTTCTTCGACAATGCCAAATCCTTAGAATGGTTGGTAATGCTTCAAGCTAGTATGACTTTAATCGGAAATTTCACGTTATTAGCTGCTGGTTGGTTGCTATGGCGTTCGACGCGATCGCCAGTAATGCGATCGCACAGCAAGATTTCTTCTAAGTAGAAGGATAATAATTAAACGTACAATACATTTGCCTTCTGCCTTCTGCCTTCTGCTTATCTCTAATGATTTCAAAAGAAACCCTCTTCGCGCTCTCTCTTTTTCCCTATCTAGGCTTTCTCTGGTTTATAACTCGCTCTCAACAATTGCCGCGTCTAGCATTATTCGGCTTCTACGGTACTTTGGTATTTGTCGCCGTCACTATCCCTGCTGGAATTTATGCCCAAGTCCATTACGGCGAATCTCTTGCCAATGTTGACTGGTTGCATGGTAGTGCTGAAGTATTTTTAACTCTCTCTAATATTCTGATTGTTTTGGGTTTTCGACAAGCTTTGAGGAAATGATTTTGTAGAGACGTTACATGTAACGTCTCTACACTGATAATCGATCACTGATAACTGACTTATGAATCTTTTTCCCGCCATAGATTTACTTGAAGGTCGCTGCGTGCGACTGTATCAGGGAGATTACGATCGCTCCCAGGTTTTTCACGATAATCCGGCTGATGTTGCGCAACAATGGACTAGCCAAGGTGCTACGTGGCTGCACGTTGTCGATTTAGATGGCGCGAAAGCAGGTAAACCCGCTAATCTGGAGGCGATCGCGGCTATTGTAGAGGCAGTGTCAGTACCAATTCAAGTTGGTGGCGGATTGCGCGATCGCGCTAGCGTTGCCCAACTCTTAGAATTAGGCGTACAGCGAGTTATTTTGGGTACTGTAGCTGTAGAACAACCCCAGTTAGTAGCTAGTCTGTGTCAAGAATTTCCAGGGCGAATTGTTGTTGGTATTGATGCGCGTAATGGTAAGGTAGCTACACGCGGCTGGTTGGAAACTTCGGAAGTCTTAGCCGCAGATTTAGCCCAGCAAATGCAACAACTGGGTGCGGCAGCAATTATTTACACTGATATTCATCGCGATGGAACTCTTGCTGGACCCAACTTGGATGCACTACGGGAGTTAGCCACAAGTTTATCTATTCCCGTCATCGCTTCTGGAGGTGTAAGTTCTGTCACCGACTTACTCAGCCTCCTAGCTTTAGAACCTCTTGGCGTTACGGGTGCGATCGTCGGTCGTGCCTTGTATACTGGCGATATTTCCCTCACACAAGCTATACAAGCAGTCGGACAAGGACGCTGGCAAGATATCCCTCCAGATTTAGGATCGTCGGCTTTTGCCTAATTGCCTTATGAGTGATGCGTGGGAAGAATTCGGAATTCGGAATTCGGAATTAATGCGTGAATGCGTGAATTGCTCCCTCAGCTCTCTTCTCCCCCTCAGTTCCCGAGAGCATCATAAGCTTCCTCAGCTCTCTTCCCCTACTCCCTGCTCCCTACCATAACTGTATCCTGCGGTAGAAGCCTTTACCGCACCTTTCTTCGTAGGATTGCGTTCAGCTTCAAATCTTAGGAGGGTGATTGTATGCAGTCCATTTTTACCAATTTTAAGCAAAATTTACAACGCAAGGTTTTATTACTAGCCGCGATCGCGCTATTGCTCGTTTCTGGTTTGTTTGTCTCTGAGCCTAGTTATGCCGCAACTCCCAACCAAAAACTAATCCAACAAGAACAAATGGATAAAAATAGCCAAGTTGGAACTGTGGATGTCGAGCAGCGCGAACAAGCTTATGAGGATCAAGTAAAAGCATCCAAAGATATCGACAAAACGTACGAAGATAATCTCAAAGAGTTTAAAAAATCTCATCCTGAAGAGAATATCGTTAATAAAGCAGTAGAGGGAGCAAAAGAGGCAGTCGATAAGGTAACTAAATAGTAGTTACTGGTAAACCTTTCAATTATCTGTAACAGGAGCAATGCCAGCTTAAGTAAGATTGGCGATCGCTCCTGTTATTTTATTGTTACGGGGTTTGGGATGAGCATCTTGCCCGTCCGCGCTCGTACTTCTAGCGAAAATAGGTATTATAGTTAGGCTTGAAGCAATATATGTAGACATCGATATTTTAATATTTCGCAAACTTTTGTGACTGGTAGCGCGATTGTGATTCAAGTTATCTCATGAAATACCCAATTACTCTTTCCCAATCCTGGCGTAAATGGTTAGCAGGTATACTAGCTGTAGTCATGGCGATCGCGCTGTCTGGCTGCAATCCGGCTGAGATGAGAACCCAAGCGGCTGACGTACCGCAAATAGTAGTAAGCGTGACTACCGATCCCGATACGTTTAATTATGCTTTAGGTCATCAAGTCCCAAATATTTTTAACATGACCTTTAGGGGATTAACTACAGTTAATGGTATTACCAAAGAACTCGAACCAGAATTAGCAGAATCTTGGCAAATTTCTGAAGATAAATTAAATATTATTTTTACTTTAAGAGAAGGCTTAAAATGGTCTGACGGTCATTCACTGACAGCAGATGATGTCGTATTTACTTATAACGATATTGTTTTAAACAAAGCCATTCCTACAGATTTAAGAGATTACATTCAAATTGGTAAGCAAAAAGCTTATCCAAAAGTTATCAAGTTGGACGATCGCCGCGTCGAATTTATCATGCCCGAACCTTTTTCACCATTCTTAGCTACGACGACGGGAGATCCTACGAGTGCGATCGCCATTCTACCAAAACACGCTTTACAAGAATCAGTAAAAACAAAAGACGCTAAGGGAAACCCTCGCTTTTTAAGCACTTGGGGAACGGATACAGATCCAACAAAAGTTGTTACAAACGGTCCTTTTACACTTGAAAGCTACGTACCTGCCCAACGCTTAGTTTATCGCCGTAACCCTAATTATTGGCGTAAAGATGCACAAGGCAATTCTCAGCCTTATATTGAAAAATACATTTGGCGAATTGTTGAAAATCCAGAAACAACTTTAGTCCAGTTTCGTTCTGGTGGATTAGATATAGCTTCTGCTTCAGCAGATAATTTTTCTCTGCTCAAGCGCGAAGAAGAACGAGGTAATTTTAAAATTTACAATGGTGGACCTGCTTTCGGTATGTCCTTCATTACTTTCAATCTAAATAAAGGTAGCAGAAACGGTAAACCTTTAGTCAATCCAATTAAATCGCGGTGGTTTAATACAGTTGAGTTCAGACAAGCAGTTGCTTATGGACTCGATCGCCAGACGATGATAAATAATTTTTTACGGGGTTTGGGAGAACTACAAAATTCGCCAATTGATACTCAAAGTTCGTATTTTCTTCCTCCTGAAAAAGGGCTGAAAGTTTACAACTACGATCCAGCCAAAGCCAAAAAACTACTGCAAGAAGTTGGATTCAAATACAACAATAAAAATCAATTATTTGATGCTCAAGGTAATCGAGTACGTTTTACTCTCATGACTCCTGCTGCTGGTGGAGGTAATAGTGGTAGGTTGGCTAGAACAGTTGGTCAAATTCAGCGAGACTTAGCCAAAATTGGAATGCAAGTCGATCTACAGTTTCTCGACTTTGGAACTTTAATGGATAAAACTTCTAATTCTTTAGATTGGGAGTGTTATATCGGTGGTTTCATTGGTGGTGGAATTGAACCGAACGACGGTGCAAATGTATGGTTGACAGCAGGTGGATTGCACAATTTCAATCAATTACCCCAAGTAGGACAAGCACCAATTCAAGGACGAGAAATTGCAGATTGGGAACAAAAGATTGAAGATCTATTTATTAAAGGAGCGCAGGAATTCGACGAAGCCAAACGCAAAGAAATTTACAATGAATTTCAACGCACTGCTCAAGAATATTTACCCTATATTACCTTATATAATCCTTTATCGCTAGCTGCAATTCGCGATCGCATTGAGGGAACAAAATTCTCTGCTTTAGGTGGTGCGTTTTGGAATATTTACGAATTGAAGGTCAAAGAACAATGAATTCAGAGATGTAGGGGCGCACATCTGTGCGCCCCTACAATTACATATACAAATCCCAATTTATGATCCGTCGAAATTTTCTAATAACACTTATATTATTAGTTGCGATCGCGCTTTCTGGCTGTAATCCCACTGAAATGAGAACTAACGCAACTCAAGTTCAGCAAATCGTGGCGAGAGTTCCAGGCGATCCGCAAACTTTTAATTATGCCTTAAATCAATCGTCACCCAATGTTTTTGGATTTCTTTATGAAGGATTAATTACTGAAAATGGCGAAACTGGAAAGCTAGAGCCAGCATTAGCTGAGTCTTGGGAAATTTCTGAAGACAATCTCAAAATCGTTTTTACTCTAAAACCAAATTTAAAATGGTCAGATGGAGAACCGCTAACAGTTGACGATATCGTTTTTACTTATAATGATATTTACTTTAACGAGCAAATTCCCACAGATATTAGAGATATTCTGCGTATTGGCAAGAGTAAAGCTTTACCTAAAGTTCGTAAATTAGATAGCCGCCGAGTCGAATTTACCGTTCCAGAGCCATTTGCACCTTTTTTACGATTTGCAGGTGGTATAGTCATCTTACCAGAACACGCCCTACGTCAATCGGTAGAAACTAAAAATAAAGATGGTAGACCCCAGTTTTTGTCCACATGGGGAACTGATACAGATTTGCAAAAAATTGTGGTCAATGGTCCTTTTACACTGGAAAGCTACACTGTAAACCAGCGAATAGTCTTTCGCCGCAATCCCTACTACTGGCGAAAAGACACGCAAGGAAATGCTGTACCTTATATTGAGCGGCTAATTTGGCAAATTGTGGAATCACCAGATACAGCTTTAATCCAGTTTCGTTCGCTAGGATTAGACATGCTAGAAATTGGTCCTACGAGTTTTCAATTACTGAAACGAGAGGAAGACCGAGGAAATTTTAAAATCTATAGTGGTGGTCCAGACTTTGGCACAAACTTTATTTGTTTCAATTTAAATAAAGGTCGTCGTCAGGGAAAACCTTTAGTCAATCCAATCAAATCACGCTGGTTTAATACAGTAGCATTTAGACAAGCAGTCGCTTATGGTATAAATCGCGAAGCAATGCTAAATAATGTCTATCGCGGTTTAGGAGAACTACAAAACTCGCCAATTTCTGTTCAAAGCCCTTACTATCTTTCTCCTGAAGAAGGCTTAAAAGTTTATAACTATAATCCTGAAAAAGCTAAAGAATTGCTCGAAAGCGCTGGATTTAAATATAACAATAGAGGTCAATTACTCGATGCTGAAGGTAATCGAGTCCGGTTCACCATGATTAGCCAAGCGGGTAATAGAACTGTTGATGCGATCGGTTCGCAAGTCAAGCGCGATCTCAGCAAAATTGGGATTCAAGTTGATTTTACTCCAATTGACTTTGCCGTCATGGTAGATAAAATTACCAATACTCTAGAATGGGAATCTTATTTTGGTTTAATTACTGGTAGCATTGAACCATATAGTGGAGCAAATGTGTGGTCGCCTGACGGCGGTTTCCATCCTTTTAATCAGAAACCACAACCAGGACAACCGCCAATTGAAGGACGAGAAGTTGCAGATTGGGAAGCAGAAATCGGTCGTCTTTACATTGAGGGAGCAAGAGAACTTGACGAAACAAAGCGTAAAGAAATTTATGGAGAAACTCAGCGTTTAGCACAAGAGTACCTCCCTTTTATTCATTTAATCAATCCTTTAGCTTTAGCAGCAATTCGCGATCGCATTGAAGGAACAAAATTCTCTGCTTTAGGCGGGACGCTTTGGAATGTTTATGAGTTGAAAGAAGCGAAAGACTAGAAATAATTATCTAATTATACAATGCGATCGCGAGTTATTGTTCTTATATTAATTCTCTGCTTTACCTGTCAAATCTTGCTTACAGGTTGCAACCCTACAGAATTTAAAACATCAGCAGCACAATCGCAATGGGTAACGAGTACTTTAAGAGATCCTAAAACTTTTAACTACGCCCTCAATCAAGAATATCCTCACGTATTTTTATTTACTAGTGAAGGACTGACTACACTCAATGGTGAGACTGGAGAAATTGAGCCAGCTTTAGCAGAATCTTGGCAAATTTCTGAAGATAAAAAACGGATTACTTTTACCTTACGCGAGAACTTACGCTGGTCTGATGGTGAACCTTTAACAGCAGATGATGTTATCTTTACTTATCAAGACATCATTTTCAATCCGCAAATTCCTACTGACTGGAAAGACAGTTTAAAAATTGGCGAGAAAGCCGAATTTCCTCAAATTAAAAAAATGAGCGATCGCCAAGTAGATTTTACCTTTTCTACTCCATTTGCCCCATTTCTCAGTACAACTACAGGAGCGTCAACTAATTCTGTAGGAATTTTACCCAAACACGCTTTAGCTAAATCGATTATATCTAAAGATACTAAGGGTAATCCTTTATTTACCTCAACTTGGGGAACCGACACTGACCCAGCAAAAATTATTGTTAATGGTGCTTATAAAATAGAAAGTTTCACACCTGGTCAACGTGTTGTATTTCGTCGTAATCCTTATTATTGGCGTAAAGATAGCCAAGGAAATCAGTTGCCCTATGTAGAAAGAATTGTTTGGCAAATTATTGAATCTACCGATACAACCACTCTCCAATTTCGTTCTAGAGGATTAGATAGTATCGAAATTACTCCTGAAGACTTTTCTCTACTCAAACAAGAAGAAGAACGGGGAGGATTTACCGTTTATAACGGAGGTTCAAGATTTAGCAAAACATTTATTTCTTTCAACCTCAACAAAGGTAAAAGAAAAAACGGTAATCCTGTTGTCGATCCAATAAAGTCTCGTTGGTTTAACAATTTAGCTTTTCGTCAAGCCGTTGCTCATGCAATTGACCGCGAAAGAATGTTGAATAATGTTTTTCGTGGCGTAGGTACAGTTCAAAATTCACCTATAGAACCGCAAAACCCTTTTTATCTCTCCCCAGAACAAGGATTGAAAGTCTATGAATACAATCCCGATAAAGCTAAAAAGTTACTATTGAATGCAGGATTTAAATATAACTCTAGAAATCAGTTACTTGATGCAGACGGAAATCGCGTGCGTTTTTCTTTAATTACCAATACTGAAAATAAAACTCGCGTAGCAATGGGGGCGCAAATTAGGCAAGATTTGAGTAAAATTGGCATTCAAGTTGATTACAATCCCATCAATTTTAATATTTTGGTAGATAAACTCAATAGTTCCCTCGATTGGGAATGTTATTTATTAGGCTTGATTTCTGGTAGCTTAGAACCCCACGATAGTGCTAATGTATGGTTGCCCGATGGTGGTTTACACGCATTTAATTTCAAACCTCAGCCAGGACAAGAACCGCTGATCGGTAGAGAAGTTGCAGACTGGGAAGCCGAAATCGGTCGGCTATACATCCGTGGGGCGCAAGAGTTAGACGAAAATAAACGCAAAAAAATTTACCAGCAAACCCAACGTCTGACTCAGGAATACTTACCTTTCATCTACCTAGTCAATCCCTTATCCCTAGCAGCAATTCGCGATCGCATCCAAGGAGTAAAATACACCGCCCTCGGCTCTCAAGCTGGGACTCTATGGAACAAATACGAACTGAAAGTGACAGAATAGGGTCTAGGAAAAGTCAAAAGTTAAAAGTCAAAAGTTAAAATAAACTCCTTCCTTGTCCCCTCGCTCCTCACTCCTCACTCCTCGCCCCTCAAATGTCCCAACCCGAAGCCTTGCGATCGCTCTTAGAATCTGTAGCAGCTGGTAACGTAAGTCCAACTGTCGCCTTAGACAAATTGAAACATTTTACCTACGAACCAGTTGGTGAATTTGCCCGTATCGACCATCATCGCCAGCTAAGAACTGGGTTTCCTGAAACGATTTGGGGTCAAGGCAAAACTCCCGACCAAATCGTGCAAATTATGGCAGCAATGCGCCAGCGCAATTCAGTAGTGATGGCGACGCGCATCGAACCTGATGTAGCAGAACAGCTAGAAGAGAAGGTAGAGGGACTGCGTTACTATCCGATGGCAAAAATTGCGGCGATCGCACCAGTACGGATCGAACCGCAGTACCCTGGTAAAATTGGTATTCTCTCGGCAGGGACTGCCGATTTACCCGTAGCTGAGGAAGCGGCTATAACTGCCGAACTGTCTAGTTTCCGCGTTCTCCGGTTGTGGGATGTGGGTGTTGCTGGTATTCATCGCCTGCTAGATAACCGCCACGTCATCGCTGAAGCATCCGTATTAATTGTCGTCGCGGGAATGGAAGGGGCTTTACCCAGCGTCGTTGCAGGATTAGCCGATTGTCCTGTCATTGCCGTTCCTACCAGCGTCGGTTATGGTGCGAGTTTCGGCGGCTTAGCTCCCCTCTTGACAATGCTCAACTCTTGTGCAGCAGGGATAGGAGTTGTCAATATAGATAACGGTTTTGGCGCAGCGATTTTAGCAGGACAAATTTTACGCACCGCAGGAAAATTACAGTGACCAGTGACCAGTTATCAGTGACCAGTGAAGAAAGGGTGTGGAGACTTTAAATTTCTTCCTCCCTCAGCTTCCTCAGTTCCCTGGGCTCCCTCAGCTCTCTTCCCCCCGACTCCCTAATTTTTGTTTGAGATTCGGAATGACTGGGAAATCCCCTAACTTCGGCTAGGGTGTAAATTGGTCTGCCTTTAACTTCTTCATAAATCCGCCCGACATACTCGCCTAAGATGCCAATACTAACAAGTTGAACCGCACCAAGGAAGAAAATAGCTACCAAAATCATCGTAAACCCAGTCAAAGGGGACTGAGGGACAAACAATCGCCAGTACAATACGAGTAGAGCCATGAGAACAGCGATCGCCGCAGCAAATAGACCGACATAAGTAGAGAGGCGCAAGGGGACTTTGGAGAACGACACCAACCCATTTAAAGCCAGAGCCAAAGACTTACCAAAAGTGTAATTAACATTACCAGCAAAACGAGGCGGGCGATCGAATTGTACGGATGTTTGACGAAAACCAATCCAAGCCCGTAAGCCGCGCATGTAGCGATTGCGTTCTGGCATGGCGTTAAGGATATCTAAGACTTGCCGATCGATCAAACAGAAATCTCCAGTGTCGGTGGGAATATCGACATCAGCAAGGTGTTGGAGCAGGCGATAAAATATGTATGCCGTACCGCGTTTGAACCAACTTTCTTTTTGGCGCTGCGTGCGTTGGGCATAAACAACTTGAAAGCCATTTTGCCATTTGGCTACCATCTCTAAAATCAATTCTGGCGGGTCTTGTAAATCTGCATCCATGACAATTGCCACTTCACCCCTGGCAAAATTAAGTCCAGCCGTCACCGCAATTTGATGTCCGAAATTGCGGGCAAGACTGAGGTAGGATACGCGAGGGTCATTTTGATGTAAGTCGCGCACGATTTGCAAAGTGCGATCGCGGCTGCCATCATTAACAAATATGAGTTCTATGGCTCCATCCAATTGTTCACCAACCGCACTGACGCGGCGATAGAGTTCTAGGATATTTTTTTCTTCGTTATAGACTGGAACAACCAAGGAATACTTAGGCGATACCATCGCTGCCTACCAACACGATATCTTTGACTCACTACTGTAGCGCGATCGCTAATAACAGTGACCAGTGACCAGTGACCAGTTAACTCTCACCCATCAACTACCAACTACCAACTACTACTGATAACTGATTTAGAGGAATTGTACGAGTTGCTGTAGCTTTGCCCAAGCAGCACCACTATACAAAATTTCCCTAGCTAGGCTAATGCCAGCAGCATATTCACCTAAAGGAATCTTTTCTCCTACTTGCAGTGCTAGCGCTGCATTTAATGCAACAACATCTTGCTGTGCTTGAGTTCCCTTACCTTGCAATACAGCAGTGAGAATTGCTGCATTTTCATGTACGTCTCCACCCCTTAATGCTGCTGTTGGTGCGGGTGCTAAGCCTAGTTCCTGCGGATGTATAGTTGTTAACTCTACCTGTCCGTTAGATAACACTGCCAAATCTGTAGCGTCACCTAAACCTGCTTCATCCAACCTTTCCCGTCCGTGCAGCACAATTGCCTGTTTTGTCCCTAACTGCTGCAAGGCATGAGCGATAGTCAGTGGTAAGTTTGATTCACAAACTCCAATGACTTGTCCTGTTGGGCGCAAAGGGTTGACTAACGGTCCTAATAGATTAAACACCGTCCGTACTTTCAGCGTTTTGCGTAACGGCGCAACCGCCTTCATCGCAGGATGCCACCCAGGAGCAAATAAAAATGTAATACCTACTTCTGCAACAGCTACTTGTATTCTTTCTGCGGCAGCATTGAGATTAACTCCTAGTGCTTCCAACACATCCGCAGAACCGACTCGACTAGAAGCAGAGCGATTGCCGTGTTTAGCTACTGGTACTCCCGCCGCTGCTGCGACAAAGGCAACCGCAGTAGATATATTAAAGGTTGCAGCTCCATCTCCACCGGTACCACAGGTATCGATTAAAGGTGTAGGGGCGCATAGCTGTGCGCCCGTGCCGTGCGCCCGCACAGATTGTAAAACTTGAGCCATCCCAGCCAGTTCTTCGGCTGATACACCTTTAGCCTGAATTGCTGCTAATATTGCTCCAGATAAGACAGGTGGAATGCTTTCGTTGAGCCATTCCTGCATGAGTTGCGCTGCTTGCGCGCCAGACAAAGATTGACGATCCAGTAATTGCTGAAGTAATTGCGTTGCCCAGGTATTTGAAGCTTCTGGGAGAGAACTATTGCTGAGATCGATGGCTGATGTAGAGGTCATTGTCAGGACAATTTTTGCAGTTAGAAGCATACTACCGCAAAAGGCTCTACTCGATCGGACTTGTCTTTCAAAAATCGTACTAGACTGTCATTTACAATGAGTTGCGGTGTATGGCAGCGATCGCGCTTAATTATTCACCAGCCTGATTTTTGGTAACAGAATGCAATACTCAGGTTTTTACAAAGCCAAAACTTCTCTGGCTTTCTCCGTAATCTCATCAGGATCGAACGGTTTGGTAGTATACATGTCTGCTCCAACCTCTATACTTTTTTGTCGATCGAATTCCTGACCTTTAGCTGTCAACATAATAATATAGACATCGGAAATGCCTAACTTATTCTTAACTGTATCGCATACATCAAAACCATTCATTTTTGGCATCATCACGTCTAAAAATACGAGCTGAGGTCGCTCGTTCTCGATCGTATTCAGTGCTATCTCACCGTTTTCTGCAAATAGTAGTTCTACTCCTTCATCCTCCAATTCTTCTAATGTTTGCTCCATTAAAAGTCTGACGTGAGGTTCGTCATCAACAATTAAAATTTTTAAATTCATCTCTTCACCCATATACCTAAATCTCGGCTAGCAAAATTTAAACTGAAACTTTTGGTGCGATCGCGTACTACTCTAAGGCATAGTTATACTAACCTACAATCTATATCGTTGGATAAAGCTTTATACGAGTTTTTCATTTTTGATAAAAGCTCCTGGAAGTAAAATTTCATTCTGTGTAGTTAATGCTTCAGAACGATCGTCATCCTTACGGTCTGCCAGTAAGATAAAGAAAACATTTTCTAAACCTTTTTCAAAACGTAAAGTTTTAATAACTTCGGAGCGCTCCCAAAAGTTAGCGTTAGCAATAATCATGTATGGTTGAACCGACATTGCTTTTTCTCGCAATTCTTGAGCATCAATAGCTTCAACTACACTGTAACCTTTAGCTTGTAAAACTTCAGCTAAAGTTTTTACAGTAGATACATCTTCATCAACCACTAAAACTTTTTTACTAGAATTAGCTTGAGTCGTCAGTGTGCCAATTTCATGCAATAAAGTATCTGTCTCAATTGGCTTCATTAAGTAGCGTTCAATTCCCAAGCGGTAGCCCCGCTCTCTATCTTCTACAATTGATAGAATAATAATGGGAATATTCATAGTTTTGGGATCGTTTTTGAGAACGGCTGCTACATCAAAACCGCTCATTTCTGGCATCATAACATCTAGAATAATAAGGTCGGGAGCAGATTTTTTCACAAAGGCGATCGCTTCTATGCCATCTTTAGCTTCAAGAATATTGTATCCTTCAGACTCTAGCTGCTGCCGGAGCAATTGACGAATATTAGCATCGTCATCGACGACTAAAATTGTTTTTTTAGTCGTTTTAGAATTAGCAGACTTCATGACTACATGTTCTCGCAACTGCTTGACGAGAGTATCGACATCGAAAGTTTTTGGTTTCAAGTCACAAGCAATCATGATGGGTAAGGTAAAGGAAAATTTACTACCTGTACCTAAAGTACTTTCAACCCATATTTTACCTCCGTGATGTTCGACAATTTGTTTGCAAATTGGTAATCCTAAGCCCGTACCTTTTGGTTTGTCAGTGAGGGTATCACCCACTTGCTTGAATTTCTCAAATACTTTATCTAAATCGGCTTCAGCAATCCCTATGCCTGTATCGATAATACTAATATGGATTTGAGTTTCATTGGTTTTGACTTTGCAAGTAATTGAGCCAGTATCGGTAAATTTGACAGAGTTAGAAATTAGGTTAATGACTACTTGAATTAAGCGGTCGCGATCGCCTATAATCTCTGGCACCTCGGATTCAATATCTCGAATTAATTCCAGATTTTTTTGGTGAAAGAGCGCAGAAGTAGCTGCGATCGCTCTATCTATGACTTCATTAATTTGTAGGGGAGCCATCTTCCACTCAATCTTACCCGCCTCCATTTTGGCAATATCCAAGACATCATTAATTAAATCTGTCAGTCTGCCACCTTCTGATACGATAATATCCAGATTGTCTGCTATTTGTCTCACATTACGTTGAACTTTCTTATCATCTGTTGGAATGACGGGAAAGACAACTTCTTCGAGTTTCTTCTTAATGATTTTGGCAAAACCAAGAACTGATGTTAGAGGTGTTCTAAGCTCGTGAGATACTGTAGAAATGAAATCAGTTTTCATCTGATCCACCTCTTTTTCTGACGTGATATCTCGAATCAATAGAACTGAACCAATGCACCGTTCTTTTCCATTTTGCTTATTTGTAGAATCGGCATCTTTCACAATGGCAGTTGCGACTGCTTTTCCAGTACAACCGCTCGACAACTCTATTTCTGCAACAAAAACTTTTTTTAGATTTCTACGAGTTTCTTCTACTAGCTCGACAATCTTACGATTAAATACAACTTGACAATCACGACCAGTTAAATCTGTCTCTTCAATTCCAAATAGAGCAAATAAGGCTGGATTGACCCGAGCAATTTTACCATTTAAATCGACGACCAACAACCCATCTGCTAAGTTATCAATCACGGCAGTTACTACCTAGAGCAGAGATTGGTTAACATAGAAAGGTAGCTAAGTCTGGAATCAGCCATGAAACTCAAAGACG
>NZ_RSCK01000092.1:0-23710 GCF_003991895.1 Chroococcidiopsis cubana SAG 39.79 | reverse complement strand
CGCTCTGCTATTTCCAGAATTTTTAGCCCAAAGCGCTTCTTAGTATTTCATTATGCTTTTATTAGATGCGTTTGCCCTGCTTCTACGGCTTAGATAGCGAATACGACTACGATCCTTTCTGGGCAAAGGTGGTCGAACTCGGCGTACCCGTCACGACTCATTACGGCAGTCAGGGCTGGACTGGGCGGAGTTCCATTAGCAACTACATGAACAACCACATCGGTCACTTTGCCGATGGCTCGCAAGCATTTGCTAAAGCATTGTTCTTTGGTGGTGTGACGAAACGATTCCCGCAGTTGCGGGTTGCCATGCTCGAAGGCGGCGCAGATTGGGGCGCTCACGTCTACATTCATTTGGTCGATCGCTTCTCCAAGCGCAATCTCAAGGGGCTGCAAAACTACAACCCAGCTTTGACAAATTCTGAGGAGCTATTCGAGCTATTCGAGCGTTACGGGAGCGAAATAACTAACGGACATTCTCTGAGCAAAGCAGAATTGACCGAGAGCGTTCTGGGATCTTCTTTCGGTCGTCATAGCCGTCAGCCTGTAGGCAGCGAGTTGGAAGATTTTGCCGCAGCTGGAATTGAAACGATTGAAGATATTCGCGATCGCTGGGTGAATAGTTTCTTCTTTGGTTCCGAGTCCGACGATCGCACGATTGCTGCTGCTTTCAATGACAGAGCTAATCCGTTAGGTGTCAAGATCAACGCCATTTATTCCTCGGATGTGGGTCACTGGGATGTCCCCGATCTCACCCTTCCCTTAACAGAAAGCTGGGCGCTGGTGGAAGAGGGCGTGATTTCCGCAGATGACTTCAGATCCTATGTCTTCGCCAATCCGTACAAGTTTTACACCCAAGCCAATTCCGATTTCTTCCAGGCAACGGCGATCGAATCTCTAGTCAGTACTAGCGAATCCAAACCCGCGAACAAGAACCTAGTCACAGCGTAATTGTCGATCCAAATTCCCCAGTCAGTCAAGTTTTTCTACAGATGGCTGGGGCGATCGCCAATACTTTTCAGCCAGTTACCACTTTACAGGACTAATCATCTAACAAAAATATTTAAACCCGATTGACCGCTCCTGGCGGAGTCTCTCTACGCAAAGCTTGAACGATATTATCCGCCGCCTCTAATGCAATGTCGCGGCGGATATCATGAATAGCAGAGCCAAGATGGGGAGTTCTGAACTATGTCTAGGTTAATTTTAAATGACAATACCCTAAACGAAATACTAACTACTAGCAAAGTTATCGCTGTTGTCGGACACTCCGACAAACCAGAACGTACGAGTTACCAAATTGCTCAATTCTTACGGCAAGTTGGTTATACAATAATTCCAGTGAATCCATCAGTGAGTGAAATTGACGGACAACGCAGCTATGCATCACTGCAAGACATACCAGAACCAGTCGATATAGTTAATGTCTTCCGCCGCAGAGAGTACGTACCTGAAATTGTAGAGGAAATAATTGCCATCAGAGCCAAAACTATCTGGACGCAATTAGGAATTTACGACGCACCTTCTGCCCAAAAAGCTTCTTCGGCAGGGTTGAATGTCGTCATGAATGCCTGCATCAAAATTGAATATTATCGATTAGGAATAAATCACTCCAGCGAGTTACTGAACTAATTGCCAACCCCTCTTTAGTAGCTTTAAGTATGTACCGATGCCTACAGACAGCTTGATTTCGCGCTGTTTTTGCTTTGTGTACTGTTCGAGTTTTTCATTTACAGCTAGCAAACCGCAAGCATAGTCAATTTCTGCGCTGCCAACAATTTCTGGGAACTCATAAAGCGGACTAAACTGTAATTTATCCGCTGGTCTGAGATATAGAGTACCTTGCTGCCATCTCATTTTTCCGGTTTTCAGGTTCATACGTTCAGCTAGTGAATTTTTCCAATTCTACAGTAATTCTTGGCGACTAAATTCTGAACTTTCTGACAAAGTTCCAATTTAAGAAAAAGCTGTTTGCATAGTAAGTGAAATCAACTATCCCAAACTCACTATGCAAATAGCTAGACGCATTTGCAACTTATAAGACGAAACCCCTACTAACTCAAAGCATTGATGACATAATCTACGTAAGAATTCAGCTCAACAGCAGGATCGCCTGTTAAACCGTGATTTGCTTTGATGTGTTTGAGAGCTTCAATGTACCAGCTGGGAGACAGCTCAAAAGAGCTATTAATCTCAGCCAAGCCAGCAACGAGATACTCGTCAATTGGTCCCGTACCGCCTGCAACCAGAGCGTAGGTGATAATCCGCAAATAATAACCAATATCACGCACGCACTTCGATTTTCCTCTCGGATCGGCAGCATAGTTCGGACCTGGCAACTGAACTGTATAAGGAAACTTTTGGTAGACGGCGTTTGCCGCACCCTCAGCTAAGCTTTGGGCTTTATTAGATAATGTTTTTGCTGCTTCTAGGGATGCGGCTGCTTGACGAAAGCGACCGAAGGCGATCTGAAATTCAGTACTGCTTAAAAACCGACCTTGAGTATCCGCAGCTGCGACTGCTTCAGTTAAAGGTGTCTTTGCCATTGCTTGAGGTTCTCCTAATTTGACTTACTGTGTGTTAGTTGAAAAGATCTCTTGCGTTTGTCATCAATTAAGCAACTGATGAGGCAGCACGATCGAAGTAGCTGGATAATTCCGAAATCAACGAACTGCAATCGCCTTGAGTAATACCGTTGGGGTCGTTGACGATCGCAATCGAGGCTTCTTTCAACTTTTGGATACCAGTTGCAACTGAACTCCCAGGAACGCCTAGAGCTTGATAAGTCTCTCGCAAACCATTGAGAGCGCGATCGTCGAGTATGCTGGCATCGCCGACAAAAATGGCATAGGTAACATAGCGCAGGATAATTTCTAGATCTCGCAGACAAGCAGCAGCACGACGATTGGTGTAAGCATTACCGCCAGGAGCAACGAGCTGGGGTTGTTCCTCAAATAAAGCACGAGCTGCATTAGTCACAATTGTGGAAGCATTGCTAGAAATGCGGTTGACAGTATCTACGCGCTTGTTACCATCTCTGACAAGAGCAAGTAGTCCGTCCAACTGAGATGCACTGAGGTATTCTCCCCGCGTATCAGCTTGAGCAACAACCTTAGTAAAAGCATCTAGTACCATGTTTCTCTTCTCCTAAATGTCAATTGTGGAAAATCGGGTTTGGATCGCTTCTGGCTCAAATGAGTCAGCTTGAAAAGGTGATTGTTTTTTACAAAAATCTTTTCGGTTCTAACAGCGACCGAAGAATGACAAAGCAGAAGTTTAACTATCTCTCTTTTATCTGTCACTTCTCTCATTTCTTTGTACATTTTTAGTGTATTCTTTTTTGTTAAATTTTGTTTAGATAGATATTTCTACCAATCTGAATTGAGTTTTTTAAACAGCATCGATCGCGCCTGTCAAATACTCGCTCTTTTTTGACAAGTGACTTCTCGCATATTTGTTGAGCAGAAAATTCTTCAAAATTTGATTCAAGATTCGACTGAACAAATAATCGACTGAATCAGTTTATTTGCTTTGGCTCATTATCAGCAGCATCCGCTCGCTTCTAGTTTTAAATTGTGTAAATGCTGGTAATTCGAGATCCAAGATTTTCGGATCGAATGTACTATTAGCAGCACAAAAAGTTAAATCTTGTAAATGTTGTAATTCGCGAACGCGAATTCTACTTGCTAACCACTAACCACTTTGCACGCTGATAACTGATAACTGTCTTCACGCAGTGTAGCGACAGCGTTTACTGTTAACTGTATTTTCAGCTTTAGCTAGGAAGAATTTGCGGTAAAGCCAGTGAATATATAGGAAAACTACACTGACTATAACTAGGGGCATCAAGCGCAGAATTGTTGTATATGCCTTTGTTTGCCACCACAAATGTTGTATCGCTGTCACAGGTAGCTCTAAAGGTTTGCTACGCCACGTACTGAAAGATTTTATTGGTTGAGATTGGTAGGTGTTGACTGTAGCAGGTTTTCTGACTCTCAGTTGTAAATTTACCATTCTGGCTACTTTTGTATTTCTAATTACAGTAATTTAGTAAATCTATCGATTTACCGTAGATTAAAATTATGACATAGCTGACTGACAAAAGCAATTACGAGGCGATCGCCTCAGCTTGTGGTTACATAGATACATTTTTTGTAGTTAAATCCTTGTTGCTGTTGTGAATTAACCAACATAACTGGTAGCTGAATCAGAGTTGCAACTCCTGCGGCATTGCTTATACTATTCTTTAAATCTCGGCAGCAAACTTCAGAAGTAGAAAAAATCCAGACTATGGCACGAGAGATCGCCTTGAGGTGGCATCAATTAATTCTGGGCTTAGGCTGTCTGCTATTAATTATTGCCTGTAACAAGCTGAAAGTTGCGATCGAATCTCATCTGTCCGAGCGGTCAGCGATCGCAGCTACCTGCGTATATTTCTTGACATACTGTATAAACGATTCCTTCAGTTGGGGATTGACACAACTATAATTAACGAATTCAAAGCCAAGATGTCGCGCCTTTGCTAAGGTTTGCTCCGGTGTTAATCTATCCTGAATAGCAACACTTAGTAGGGCAATGACAGCCGAGCGAATACCTGCTGCACAATGCATCACAGCAGGTTTGGGGATTTGTTCCAGGTGCATCAGGATTTTGCTAACTAGTTCCTCACTTAATGCTTCTGGCTTGAGCGGCACATTCACATAGTGTAATCCCAACGCTTCAGCCACCTGTTGCTCGTCTGCTTTAAACCCTAGCTCGTCAGGCGATCGCAAATTCAGAACTGACTTAAATCCCTCTTGAATCGCTTGTTGAAGTTGTTCTGGTATCACCTGTCCTGTAACGGTCAAGTTTTCATTAATTCGTACTGCCTTAATCACATCTTCTCCTTTTGATGACAAACCTCTTCTGATGCCGCAAATCTACAGTTAAGTCAGCATGACGGAACAGACGGAACAAGCATAGCCTGTTTCGACCAAATTCCCCCAGCTATCTGTTAATTACTTACGAATTTGCTGTTTAGAGTTGGTTATCCAATTATTCCCAAAATAATACATATGTTTATCGGTAGACATACCGTAAATTAAAAATATTTATACAGTTTATTGATAAGTTAACCGTAGTTTATAAGAATATTACCAATGCGATCGCATACGCCCTTACCCAACCGCCACACGTAAACGTCAACGAAATTCTCATCCGACCCACCGAGCAAGAACGGTAACAGTATCTCAACTATGCAGTCTTTCAAGCGTAAACTACGATAAACTGATAGAATTAGCGTATTTTAGAGGTAAGAGTCGTGGCGCGATCGCTCTATGGAACACAATTCACATCACAAGGCGAGGTCGCGATTGAAGGACTGAGCCACATTACTTTCGTTGTCAGCGATCTGGCTCGGATGACGAAATTTCTGATGTATATCTTCGACGCAAAAGAAGTGTACTCTAGTGGCGACAAGACATTTTCTCTTTCGCCAGAAAAGTTTTTCCTCATCAATACTGTGTGGATTGCAATTATGGAGGGAGAGGCGCTACCTGACAAAACCTACAACCACGTCGCTTTCAAAATCTGAGCAGAGGACTTCGACAAATACGCTACTCGCGTGCGATCGCTTGGTGTGGAGATTCGCGAAAGTCGGAGTCGCGTTGAAGGTGAGGGAAGTTCTCTTTACTTTTACGATTATGACAATCACCTGTTTGAACTACACACGGGAACGCTGGCTCAAAGACTAGCACGTTACCTTCAGCAGCCACAATCTGAAAAGTAGTAGTGCGAAAGTATCGTCAGTCACGTTTGAAATCTCAATTTTGCTTAATTTGTATAGGAATGAGTTGGATCGAGAGGTACAAAATGTCGTCAATTCAAAATACAGGATCTAGCTGGGAGCAACTATTAGCAATTGCCCAAAAACATACCTCAGCTCGACGGGTACGTAGAGCGGGACAGTCCCCTTCTACCGCGCCAATTCCTAGCAGTCTGCATAAACTACCCCCAGAGACAAAACCACCAGTCCTGCTTTACCGCGATACTAACTCTTGGTGTCCTTTCTGCGAACGGGTTTGGTTTGCCTTGGAGGAAAAGGAAATTCCGTTTGAAACCGAGTTTATCGATCTGAGCAACAAACCCAAATGGTACACCGACTTGGTTCCGACAACCCTTGTCCCTGCAGCAAAAATTGAGGGCAAATTAGTTTACGAATCCAAAGATATTCTTTTAGCCCTAGAAGATCGATTTGGTCAAACCCTGCTGCCTGAAGATCCAGAGTCAAACGCCGTTACGAGGCAACTGGTTGAGGATGCCGACAAGAGTGGGTTTCTGGGTGCTGGGTACAAATTGTTGCGGGAAAGCACTAGCGATCCTCAAGTATTAGCCAATTTACAAGCAGAGTTTGAAGCCAAATTAGACGAGATCGAGCAAGCCTTAGCAAAATACTCAGGTAACTACTTTGTCTCCAGCTTTAGCTTGGTAGATATTATGTATAGCCCTCATCTCGATCGCTTGGCGGCTAATTTACCTGTCTACCGAAATTATCACATCAAGGGTAATCCCCGCTTCCCTCACCTCAATGCTTGGTTTGAGGCACTCAACCAGCGCCCTGCCTATCACCGAGTCAAATCAGACCCAATAACGAATAATTTACTCTTGCGCCGCAGATGGGGCGCTCAACCAATTGGAAATCTCTTACCACCAGATGCAGCACATAGTGAGGCAATTGAATATCGGGCAGAAGCCGCAGAAAGACTGAGCAATAATCGGGAAGCGGCGATTGGAGATATCTTGAAAAACTCTGGAGTGCAAGCTTTAGCAGTAAATGGGGATACGAGTGCGATCGCCCAAGCCGTCGATTTTCACCTCAAACTGCTGGCAGAGTATCTTCTGAACGGGAACGATAGACCCTTACCGTGGGGACGAGTGGGTGGCAAAGACAATGCCGATCCAACTATAGCGGCGGTGGGAGCCATTACCCTTGCTTATGTCAGGAATCGCATCTGTGCGCCTCGCGATATGAGTGCGGGTGCGGCTACGGCATTTCGAGCCGCTGCCGATAAAGTGTTGGCATCGCTCTACTAACTCACCAAACCTTCCTTTTTAATCTTGACTAAATCGGTAGATATACCGCAAAATATTCTCATCTGATTTAGTTAGTTCATCTAACAATCCGAGCTACTACCTACCTCTGCTCGCTCTACGTATTCCCACCAAAAAATTAACCTATGAGTCCAAAAAACTTTGAGATCCAACCCGTTGCAGGGCGCATCGGTGCTGAGATCGTCGGCATCGATCTGAGTGCTAGCCTGGGTGACGATATCATCAGCGAAATCCGTCAAACCCTGGTTCAGTACAAGGTGATTTTCTTTCGCAACCAGCAGCTCGACGCTAGTAAACAAGTTGCTTTTGCGCGTCGATTCGGTGAAGTGACCACAGCTCACCCTACAGTGCCATCACTGCCTGGACATTCAGAGATTCTCGATCTAGATTACGGTCGCAACGTTAACCGCGCCAACCATTGGCACACTGATGTGACGTTCGTAGACCGTCCGCCGCTCGGTTCGATCTTACGGGCGATCGAAATTCCTCTCTCTGGTGGCGATACAGTCTGGGCAAACACGGTAACGGCTTATCAAGATTTACCCACTCCGCTACGAAATCTTGCCGACCAACTTTGGGCTGTACACAGCAACGCCTATGACTATGCGGCTGCCACAATTGACCTTTCCGAAGAGTTTCGGGCTTACCGAGCTATCTTTGAGTCAACTGTATATGAAACCTTACATCCAGTTGTACGCATTCATCCTGAATCGGGCGAACGTGGATTATATATTGGTGGCTTCGTGCGTCGCTTGAAGGGCTTATCTCAAACAGAATCGGACGATCTTGTTAGGTTGTTGCAGTCCTACGTCACTCGCCTAGAAAATACCGTCCGCTGGCGCTGGCAAGAAGGAGACGTGGCATTCTGGGACAACCGCGCTACGCAACACTACGCGAGCGATGATTATGGCAGCCAACCCCGTCGCGTACAGCGAGTGACAATTGTGGGCGATCTTCCAGTTGGCATTGACGGTAAGCATAGTGAAGCCATTAAAGGAGACTCTTCAGCATACAATCGACGCGAAGCAATTGCTGCTTGATTTATCTCAAGTTGTCTTAATTGCTCGTAGAAATTCAATATTTAGCTTTAGCTTTTCTCCCAACCACAGAGCATGATTTGTATGGTCTGCAACATCATCACCCGTTGTTGAATGAACTAAAATATCCAATCCTTCCCGATGTAGCATTAACCAGGGAACGATCGCGCCAAACTGTTCTGGCTTGAAGGCAACTTGATACATAGCTTTGGGATGGGGACCAATCGGATTGTCATGCCAGCGTCCAAGCCGCACGTCGAACGCACTCAATCCTTCGCGTACCCGCGTCGCTGCTGCACGACTTTCAGAATCGTAATAAACATGAGCGTGAAAATCTGCAATCTCGGTTGTATCTCCTGACATCGCTGCTAACTCCACTCGCCCTGAACAGTGACCAGTTATCAGTGACCAATAACCAGTAACTCCTGAGTTGATTTGTCAGAGCCAGAGTTTTTGTGACTCATAGATTATCTCTGCGCTATCAATTGTGCTATCGATAACTGGTCACTGTCAAACTGGTCACTGATTTAATTAAGCGGGGTAAAAAACTAGCGTCCGCAACTCAATGCTTTCCCGTGCAGGTGCATTTGCTGGGCTAGTAGGGTCATCAAATGCAGTATGGGCAGCAAACCGTGCCCGTCCGTCCTCGGCAGAGTCGAAGCACTTGATGAGTATTGCCTCGTCCGATCGCAGTTGCGGAAAGTAGAACCATCTGTGGGTAGGATTGTAAGTAATCGCATAGGTTTCGCCCACGCGATCGCGATACACTAAATCGCCTGCAACAAGATCTGTTGGCGCGATGCTTGCCGCATCGCATACCGCCAATGGAGATGTTTGCAAGGGTGTGGCGATCGGTCGCCAGACATTAACGACAGCAAAACGATGCTGCAACAATGCTTCAGTATCTTTGATTCCCCGCGCTTTCAACTCGGCACGGGCGCGGCTGTAGCCAGATTTGGCGGTGAAGTCGTTGTGGACGCGCTTGACTGGCTCTTTGGCGTTACTTTCTCCCCGTTGCGATCGCTCGAGATTGCGAACGTTGTGGTCGAATACCACTACCTTAACTGCACCCGTTACCTCTGCCAGCAGTTTCTCTGCTTCAGGGTAATAGACGCGGCGTACCTCCTCCGAGTCATAAAAGTCGCGGACGCTGCTGGAGTGGCTGACCAGACTAAAACCTTGCCGATCTAAGGATAGATCTTGGGCGATCGCCCTAGCATTGTAAATCGGCAGCCTGCGCGTCTCGTAGGTTCCATTATGTCGAGGGATACCCGCTGGTGGCTCGTATGTGTAGTTTACGGGTCTTTCTGCCATCGGGATCAGATAATAGAGTTCCGCCTCAACATATTGCAGCTCGTCGAAAATGGGGCGTTCTAGAATCGGGGTTCGGCTCATAGTTGCATCCTTGTGTCAAGAAGGGAGTCGGGAGTCGGGAATCGGGAATCGGTTAAAATAACTGATAACTGATTGCTACCGCGCCACAGCACTGGGTTCACCCAGGATTTTAGAGAATCTTTCCACATAGAAACTAGTAGGATTTGCGACTGCCCGAATTGAGTCGCGATCGCGCACGATATTCCACCATTGCTGCAATCGAGGTGTTTGGGATGGGAATGAAAAATTCCGGAAGTGTTCTAACACGGGCAGACGTTCAAACCAAGGGTAAAAACTGATATCGACTAGACTGAAATTATCTCCTAACAAGTATTGACCGTTGGACTTGCCTAGTCCTTCTTGTTCGATATACAGTAGGGATTCTAAAAACTCTCTTTTTCCCTGTTCCTGTTCTTGGGTATTTTTCCCGCGTAAAAGTTTGTTAAATGCTGGTACGAGGCGAGTATTGGCGTAGTCAATCCAAATTCGTGCAATCGCTTTAGCTGCTGGATCGTGAGGTGATAAGGGCGGTTCTGGAAACACTTCATCGAGATACTCATTGATAATGGCAGACTCGTAAATTTGGGCATCTCCATGTTTAATGGCAGGGACTTTGCCATAGCGCGAAATCTTGAGGAATTCTTCTGGTTTACTCTGCAAGTCGATTTCAATCGGGGTAAAGTCGATACCTTTTTCCAGCAGAACAACGCGGGTGCGTTGAGAAAATGTAGAAGCTTTGGCAAAGTAAAGTTGTATGTGACTCATGACCTCATTTCCTATTGAGTATGCGGGCTGTAATGAATTGTCTCGTTCTGGATATGACCGAACGACAACTGGGCACTGGAGCACGCCCAGTTAACTTGTCAGTGGTAAATACTCTAATTGCAAAGTGTCTAGACTACGAGCAAAAGCTAGTACTGTTTGTCGGTCAGATTACCGTAGAATAATTTACGTCTATTATACAGTCTTTCCAGAAAGATTCAGTCTGGCGTTAATAAAATATGTATAACTAATTATTAGATGTTCTAATAAACTGTAAAGATAATGACAGAAATAACTCGCCGTAACTTTATCGCCACTGCAACCCTAGCAACGGGTTTTGCTTTAGCCGTGCAGCCTGTTTCTGCCAAAGCGATCGCTACCGATACTCAGGGATTGGTTGCGGGTGCGGTCAAAATTCCGGTTAAAGATGGTGAAATTCCTGCCTACAGAGCGCAGCTTAACACTGGGGGAAATTTTCCAATCGTTTTGGTGATTCAGGAAATTTTTGGCGTACAAGAACACATTCAAGATGTCGTCCGTCGCTTTGCCAAGTTGGGATATCTGGCGATCGCACCTGAGTTATTTGTACGTCAGGGAGATGTTGCGAAGCTCAGTAATGTTGATGAAATTCGCTCAATTGTTGCTAAAGTGCCAGATGCTCAGGTCATATCCGACCTCGATGCTACAGTTGATTGGGCAGTGAAGTCAGCAAAGGGAAATGCCACTCGGTTAGGAATTACGGGCTTTTGTTGGGGAGGTCGCATCACCTGGCTGTACGCCGCACATAATCCTCAAGTCAAGGCAGGTGTAGCATGGTACGGGCGACTAGTGGGTAACGATACCGAACTGACACCGAAGCATCCTGTTGATGTTGCGTCTATACTAACAGTCCCCATTCTCGGACTTTATGGTGGTAAAGATACGGGCATTCCCCTCGATACAGTAGAACAGATGCGCGATCGCCTCAAGTCCAGCAGCAGCAAATCGGAAATTATTGTTTATCCTGATGCACCCCACGCCTTTTTTGCCGATTATCGCCCTTCCTATCGCGAACGAGAAGCTCTTGATGGCTGGCAAAAGCTGCAAGCATGGTTTAAGCAGCATGGCGTGTGAGTCTGCAAATGTTTCAGTACCGTGTAGTAGTACGGGTAGCTACCAAATTTAGATTTTGGATTTTAGATTTTGGATTAAGGAACCTCTAATGTCAACCACAGCATTAATTGTAGGCGCTGGCAGCGGACTGAGCGCATCACTAGCCCGCTTGTTTGCCGCAGAAGGCATGACTGTTGCTTTAGCCTCAAGGCATACTGATAAACTAGGTATGTTGTCTGGGGAAATTAAAGCCGTCAGTTTTGCTGCTGATGCATCTAAACCTAGTGAGGTGGAGCGACTATTTCATGATGTCGAGCAAAAATTAGGAGCGCCAAAGGTGGTTGTTTATAATCCTAGCTGGCGAATTCGGGGATCGTTAGTCGAGCTTGACCCCGCCGAAGTTGCTAAAACACTAGAAATTACTGCCTATGGCGGTTTTTTGGTAGCACAAGCAGCAGCGAAGCGAATGTTAAAGTTAGGCGAAGGAGCGATTTTCTTTACAGGTGCTTCCGCCAGTGTGAAGGGTTATGCTTATTCTGCGCCATTTGCAATGGGAAAATTTGCCTTGCGGGGTTTGGCTCAAAGTATTGCCCGCGAACTGGCTCCCCAAAATATTCATGTAGCCCACTTTATCATTGACGGGTCAATTCGTTCTGCTACCCGTTTAGAATCACCCGACAAGCCCGATAGTTATCTCGACCCAGACGCGATCGCTCAAACTTATCTCAACATTCTACGTCAGCCTCGGAGTGCTTGGACGTGGGAAATAGAATTGCGTCCTTGGGTGGAGCCTTTTTGATTTATTAATGGTGCGATCGCGATCGATAGAATCGATTTCAGATTTATGGGATGGTTTAAGTTGCAGTTAAAGTAGACGCGATCGCTATTATTCTGAATTAGATGATGCAGTGAATTGCTGGTGCTGTTCTATGTAGCGATTTTTTTAGATTATAATTTCATAGGAAGATATACGAAAATTCTCAGCTTTTTATGATAGTTTTGGAGGCGATCCAAAACTATTTAATACATGGTTGAGAATATTCTTATAAGTTATACGTTTTACTTTGTCTAAGCTAGATATACGGAAAAAGTCTAGATATCATGCTATATAGGGTGAATATATGGAAAGTTTCTGGATATTACCCTGTATAGGGTAGTTATACGGAAAAAGTCTAGATATTATTCCATGTAAGCTAGATATATAGAATGTTTCCGTATAATAAATAGTTGGGCGGCACGGAACGAATGAACGACTATAAAGACTTACCATGCAGAACTCCCTGAAGCTCGGATTCTTCATCCAGCCCGTCCACCCGCCATTCCGTCCCTACGCAGACGTTCTCCGCGAGGACCGCGAAGCGGTTGTGCTCGCCGATCGCCTCGGTTATCGCGAAGCCTTCATCGGTGAGCATCTCGTCGATTCAGCCGAGACAATCACTTCGAGCCTCGCTTTCATTGCGAATCTCGCCGATGCGTGCCCGTCGATCACTTTCGGTACCGGCGTGCTTCCGCTTGCCAACTACCACCCAGCAATGGCGGCAGCGCAGGTCGCAATGGTTGACCACCTGGTGCAGGGTCGGCTCGTCCTGGGAGTAGGACCCGGTGTTCGCGGCGACGCGGAGGCAATAGGAGACCTAGGATCAGACCGCAACCGCAAGACCCAGGAGGCGCTCGACCACATATGCCGAATCTGGAGCGAAGAGCCACCATACCAGATCGAAGGCGAGTTCTACCGGACTACGACAGAGCGTTCGCTAGATCCAGGCATCGGGCTGGGCATCGCAGTTCGACCACTGCAAAGACCGCATCCGCCCATCGCAATCACCTCGATCCGTCCGGATGGACGGGGAGCACACGCCGCAGGCGCTCGCGGTTGGACCGGAATTTCGGCGACCTACTTGGGGAGGTACGCGATCCGCGCCCAAATCCAGAGCTACCTCGAAGGCAGGCTCTCGGCAGGTCTCTCCGCCGATCCCACAGGCTGGCGCTGTGCGCGCAGTGTTTTTGTGGCCGATGACGAAACCACGGCACGCCGCTACGCGCACCGCGAGGATGGCGCGCACGGCTTCTACTTCCACGTCATGAGGACCAAGCTCGCTAAGGCCGGTCTGCTGGATGTGATGCGCGACTTTCCCGACCAACCGGATTCCGAGCTCTCTACGAAGCGGTGCATCGAGCGTCTCGTAATCGCGGGAACCCCCCAGAGTGTCGCGGATCAGATTCTTGCATTCCGCAACGAGGTCGGCGCGTTCGGCACATTGCTCTACACGGGCCACGACTGGATCGATCCAGCGCTCGCCCGGCGCTCGATGGAGCTCATGGCGAACGAGGTCTGGCCCCGGATCGATCGGGCCGTGCATGGGACGACACCCAAAGGTCAAATTGACGGTAGGTTGGATGAAGACGGAAAATCTTAGACCCAGTTGAGCCGCCCAACAATCCCGTTGCACACCGACCGTATCAAGTTGGTTGGTGAGTCCGAAAAGTTACTAGCGGCGGGTGAACGGGGTCGCTAGCTAGATAGATTTGCATTCTCCAAATTACTTTGTGACAGCGCCAGAATCTTCAAACACCTGCTTGAGCAGAGCCAAACCCGTATCAATTTGGCTAATTTGCTCCTCGCTCAACGATTCGAGTAAATCGGCAATGTAAGCCCGCGTTTGTTCCCGCGCTTTCTGGAGATGCTCCTTGCCCGCTGGAGTCAGCTTCAATTCAACTCGTCGCCGCTCTTGGGGATGGTCGCAGCGATGGACGAAATTCCGCTGTACCAGTCGTTCGGTATTAGCAGAAGCAGTCGCACGGGTGACACCTAAATGCTCGGCAAGTTCGGATAAAGATGCCCCAGGATTGCGATCGAGAAACGCTAAAGTGCGGAATTGAGGCACGGACATATCAGTAGCATTAATCGCACGCATATCTGCCCGAATAAAACGCATGACCAAGGGAACAGCTTCCATGACTCTCGCTGCACACTGTTGAGATTTTTTTCGAGTTGATTTGGGCGATCGCATCTGATTTACTACTGTTCCAGGCATGAGTGTGGCTACGTATAGAGCCGTTACTATACTGTAGCTGCGATCGCGCCACATCTCTATTTTCATCTCAGCGACAGTAAGAAGGCGATCGCGATCGCGTTTACATTCCCAACTGGGGATACAGCCGCGCACAGATAACGGTTAGCACCGTCACCACAAATAGCAAAATCGCGCAATCCCAACCAAACCCATAAGCAGTAGTACTATTTGCCAACATCACGCCACGCAATGCATCCACCTGATACGTCAGCGGATTGAGATGGGACAGCACCTGTAACCAAGGTGGCATCAGGGAAATCGGATAAATCGCATTGCTAGCAAAAAATAGCGGCATCGACATGAGTTGTCCCAATCCGCCAAAACGTTCGCGAGATTTCACCAAGCAACCAACAATCAGAGAAAAGATCGAAAAACAAGCAGATCCCAATAAGACAACCAGAATCATACCCGCGATTGCTAGTGGATTGAGATTTAATTGCACTCCCAAGAAAAAAGACAAGATATAGACAAACACTGCCTGAGACAAGCTCCGTACGCCAGTTGCCAATGCTTTGCCCAATCCCATCGCGGCGCGGGGCGTAGGACTGACTAAAAACTTATGCACGATCCCCAGATCTCGCTCCCAGATGATTGCCATTCCGCCGTTGAAAATGGCAACGAACAAGACGCTTTGCGCTAAAATTCCCGCCGCCAGAAAATCCAAATAGCGCAATTCTCCGGTCGGAATGCCGCGAATGCGAGTGAATACTTGCCCGAAAATCAACAACCAGAGGACGGGTTGAGCGGCTCGCAGAAATAGATCGCTGGGATCGTGGCGGAGTTTTCGGATCTCTAGCTCGGTAATGACCAGAGTTTTCCGAATTAACTCGGCGATCGCCTCCGTCCAAGGTTGTCGGGATGCAGTGCCATCAGCCCAACCGTTTAGCCGTGCGGCGAATTTTTGAGGTTTCACGATAGTTAGCTCCCATATTGAGGCGATCGCCCGTGTAGTGGATAAATACGTCATCTAGCGTGGCGCACTCACCCAAAGATGCTTTGAGTTGAGCAGGCGTACCAACTGTAATTACCTTGCCGCCATGCAGAATTGCGATCGCGTCGCACAACCGATCTGCTTCTTCTAAAAAGTGGGTTGTCAGTACGATCGTCGTCCCGCTTTCTTGCCGCAGTTGTTGTACCAGCTCCCAGACAGAACTACGAGCGATCGGGTCGAGTCCTACAGTTGGCTCGTCCAAAAACAACACTTGGGGTTTATGCAGAATAGACTGGGCAACTTCCAAACGGCGGATCGTGCCACCAGAGTATTGCCGCACGATTCGGTGTGCCACAGACTGTAAACCCATGAATTCTATCACATCGCGAATTCGCTGCTGGCGCTGCTTTGCGGGAATATCGTAGAGCTTGGCAAAAATCAGCAAATTTTCATATCCCGTCAGATCGGCATCGGCAGATAAGGCTTGAGGCACGTAGCCGATCGCCCGTCGCACAGCCGCCGCCTGTCGCTGCACGTCCCAGCCTGCGATCGCTGCCTTGCCAGCACTCGGAGGTAGCAGCGTCGTCAGCATTTTAATTGCCGTACTCTTGCCCGCTCCGTTGGGTCCGAGCAAACCGAATACTTCACCAGGAGCAACAGAAATTGTTAGCTCGTCAACAGCCGTGAAGCTACCAAATCGACGAGTCAGAGCGCTTGTTGCCAAAATCGGTTCTGGCGACTGGGGCGATCGCCCAATACCTCCTGTCCATCCCATCAGCCCAGCGCCTCCATTAGTTAGATTATCTAAACGATCTTATTCTAACCGCATAGTTAGATTATCTAACAATAAGAGCGACTATGAATTTTATTAACGAGTAGACTTGAGTTTTGGCGGCAACTATGTCAAACTGCAAATTGAAATACGGTAAACCAATCGACAAATAGTATTATTGCTTGAATACAAATTTTGTTTGATATCGTATGACTAACTAGATCCGAGGTAATACGTGTGGGTGTCAGTCAGTCAAATCTAGATGGGCGATCGCCTACTGTTATTCCAGCTCCACAAACGCAGCTATTACACGAACGATACGGCGCTGCATTTGAGTTTGAATTCGATGATGTGTGGAACGATAGTCTGACTGCATTATTATCTCATCGCTCAGTCCGTAGTTACCTTGCTAGACCGCTGCCCGCAGGCACATTGGAACTTTTAGTAGCAGCCGCGCAGTCTGCTTCCACTTCGTCCAATCTGCAAACTTGGAGTGTCGTCGCCGTTGAAGATCGAGAACGCAAAGAGCGGCTCTCTCAACTTGCAGGGGGACAAGCACACATCCGTCAGTGTCCCCTGTTTCTAGTTTGGTTGGCAGATTTGGCACGTCTAACTTACGTAGCCGAACAGCAGGAACAATTCCATGAGGGACTGAATTACTTGGAGATGTTTCTGATGGCGGCGGTAGATGCAAGTCTGGCAGCACAGAATGCCGCGATCGCTGCCGAATCGTTGGGGCTGGGTACAGTCTATATTGGTGCGATGCGGAATCATCCCGAAGCAGTTGTAACTCAACTCGGTTTACCAAAATCTGTTTTTGCCGTATTTGGCTTGTGTGTAGGCTATCCCGATCCAGCTCAACCGACTGCTATCAAACCACGTTTGCCGCAATCCGCCGTGTTGCACAAAGAGCAGTATAGCTTGGAAACACAAGAGCGGGCGATCGCCGATTACAACGACATCATGGCAGATTTCTATGCCAGTCAGGGCATGAATGTAACAGGCAACTGGTCGCAACATTCTATCGAGCGCGTTGCAAGGGCTGAATCCTTACGCAACCGCGCTCGGCTAAAGGAAGCCCTTCATCAACTCGGTTTTGAACTGCGTTAACTACCAATTACCAACTACCAAATTTTGTTCCCTCTAGGTAAGGTGGGCATTACTGAAAAACTACCGTTCACTGCCCTGGTTGCTTGGAAAACCTAATCTCGCTACACAAAACCTATGGACGCTACAATGGCGATGCAACTGTTTCCTCCAACTATACAGGAGCAGTACCAGCAGATATCGTTATTGCGTGCGGTATCTTTGGCAATCTGCTTGGGCGTTGCAGAACTGAAACGCTTGATTGAGAACCTTTCTTTCCTAGCTAAAACAGGTTCCTTCGCGATCTGGACTCGCGGGCATACAGACGGGATTTCTCACTCTGACATCGTTCGCCAAGTTTTTCGCGCCGCCGAATTTGAGGAAGTAGACTTTAAGTTGACTCCGACGGGGGATATGGGAGTAGGTATTCATCGCTATCTGGGGGAAGGATTGCCTTTACCTCAAGACCAACAGTTATTCGTGTTTTCTGGCGATCCAAATAAATATAAACATGTCAGTATTAGTAAATAACTTCACTGCGATCGCTAATTCAAAGTCTCCAATTATTAAATATTGATTTTGGCAAAACTTTTTCAAAGACAAACGCATCATTAAATAATGTCTCTGGGTCGTAAATCAACTCACCGACCAATCGATAATCTTGGCGCTGATAGAAAACCGAGAGTTTCGAGTTCATCTTGACAGCATCAAGACGCACCGCACCACAGTCACTATTGATGGCAAGATTTTCAATCGCTTGCAAGCACCACGTACCCAATCCCTGCCCTTGCCAAGTTGGTAGCACAGCTAGCCGATGCACGTACATTGCCGACACATCTACTACTTGCCAATGGATCTTGCCATATCGGGTGTATTCTGATGGCATTTTCGTCTCCAAGGTAAAGGTAGCGACAACCTCTCGACCGACAGAAATGCAATAGATACGCTTGTCCTCTAAATCTTGGCGCATTTTTTCGAGGGGATAGGGCGGTAGCCAGTAGTCAAGCCCAAAGCGTTCTTGCAAATCTAAACCGCAAACCACTAGAATTTCGTGAAGAGATGGAATGTCAGCAGCCCTGACTGAGCGAAGCTTTAGTTCCATAGTGCTTTGTAACTCTTCGATTGGCGACGTGAATCGCAATAGAAACACCTCTATGGTTGGCAAACTAACTTTCTGTTTCCTGCTTGGTAGTGTAGTTTTCCAGCAGAAATTGCTGCAAGTGGGGTTGATTTAAATCGAGATCGACTTGTTGCGCTTTTTCCTGAATTTGCTCGTAAGTTAAGCCTTGTTGAATCGCAGTGGCAATTAAAGCGATTCCACCTGCCCTTGCCCCAGCAGCGCAGTGGATTAAAATTGGCTTTGGTAAATTTTCGGTGGCTCGAATTGCTTCTTTTGTTAGCAGCCGATCCGGTTCGGAAGGTCGCAAGGGGATGTTAGCGTAATCTAATCCTGCTGCTTGTGCTTGCTGTTGTTCGTCGCTGAGGAAGCCTGGTTCATCAGGAGAACGTAGATTCAACACCGACTTAAAACCTTGTTGCGCTGCTTGTTGCAACTGCTCTGGAGTCAGTTTTCCAGCTACGCTCAGCTCGTCGCTCACTTTTTTAGCTATGGGTGCGGCAAATCTAGCATATCGCTGGATATAGTATTCTGTTGGATTGGCGATCGCCAATACAGATTCGCGTTGACTTACTGCTTTCCGCCATTGCTGCAACCGCGTGAATTCAGGTGGTAGCCCAAAACCGCGATAATATTCGAGCGCCGACCATCTTTCAAACCAAGGATAGAAGGTGAGATCGACTAAACTAATAGAATTACCAAACCAATACGATCCTTCTCCAGATAGTGTTCCCAAACCCTCTTTTTCAATAAATTCTAATTGACTGTATAACTCCTGTGCCGCCGCCTTTTGGTGTTGCGGATCTGGAGAACGTAGCAGATTGGAATAAGCCCAGATAAACCGAGTATTAGCAAAATCGATCCAAATTCTCGCCTGCGCTCTATTTACAGGATCTTTCGGCAACAGTGACGGTTCTGGAAATACTTCATCGAGATATTCATTAATAACTGCCGATTCCCAAACCCGCACATCCCCATGCTTAATTACCGGAACTTTGCCGTAGGGTGAGATCTCTGTAAATCCTGCTGGCTTGTTCTGTAGATCGATTTCAATCAGCTCGAAGTCAATTCCTTTCTCTAGTAAAACTAGGCGCGAGCGATGAGCGTAAGGACAAACTGTGGCACTGTAAATTGTGATTTCCGCCATCTGTCAGACCTTCCTTGTTCGAGCGAGAGTTTTTAATTTTAAAAACCAGGTTAAGCAAGTAAAAATAAATTACTCAAAATCTTGGCATTTACTGAACGTAAATTGAATGCGATCGCTACTTTCAGATTGAATCTAACTTAGCTAGCTCGAAAGCGCGCTCTTGCTGCGAGCGGTCAAGTAACAATTACATCTTCAATCTGAGTCTAAAAGTACAGTAAATTGGTAGTTTAACCGTAGTTAATAAAATTAGTCATAAGTATGACATAGATAACTTAGATAAGCAAGTCTGGCGAGGCAATCCGAAACAACGATAACTTAGTCCATTAAGCACTCGATCGTCTAACTCTTTTATATGATGCTTTCGTTGAGAAGAGCAAAAATAAGTACACCCTGCAAGACTTGGTGTACCGTATTTATTTGAATTTGTTAGCGATCGCCTCTATCAGTAGAACTCTGCATTACGAACTGACTACTCCGAACTAATGTTCTGATAGAACTGTAGACGACCAGTACCGACATATTGACCGTTGCTCTGTCCTGCGGCTGGGAAGGTTCTTACCTGGAATAAGTAAATCCCATCGTAAGTAGGATTTCGTTCTGGTTTCAATCCGATCGTGACTGTCTTACCTGCTGGTACTGGTTGAGCGAACGTTACTGTTACGGTTCTGTTTTGGCGATCGCTCGTCACTTTGGATTCTAACGGTTGTCCTTCGCGTTTGGAGGTTCCTTCAAACGCACGACTATTGTTCTCGTCAAAGCTAATATTTTCAGCGCCTTGCGTCTGAGTCAAGGTGACTTGTTGGAGTTCCTTAGCAGTAGCAGGCACTTCTAGAGTGAAATAGTACGTTGCTTGCCGAACTTGGACTTCGTTGTAGGTTGTCCTGGCAGCAATCAGACGTGGAGGCTGAATTGAGGTAACTGTGGCTTCGGCTTGAGTTAGTGCTTGGGTGGTAAGTAGAGGTATCGAACACAATCCCGCACCGATCGCTAACAGAGTTTTGTAAAAAGTACGAACGTCTTTCATGTGATTTGAGAGTTAGCAACTTCTGTATTTCTGTCAATTAAACTTCCAATAAAACATAGCAATTTTGTGTCAGCATACATGAGCTACATAGCCGTTTATTATCTTTCAATAAATGGACGTGAGAATTCAATTTAAATTTTCAACTCATTTTTTTATTTGTTTCTCTTGCTGACTCCTATCTTAAGACATAATATGTTTTCTAACTACTCTGAAAAAAATGCAACAATATGCCTTGTATTCTAGCAAATTTTTGTAGTTTGACTAGAGCAATATTTCTGAACTAAATAGATGATTTTAGCGTAGAATGATTCAAGTTTTTGAGCGATCGAACGCACTTAAATTTCTAGCTCAATCTTTGTTATATATATAATTGGCATATCCACTACTTAGTTTAAAGGTAAACTAGATTGGTCTTTTTCTACACTAAATTGATGATATTTTTGGAGATTGGAACGCTTATTGTTAGCAAATCGATCTGTAGTAAGCTGATGAGTTTAACGTAGATTAAACTAGTTTTTTAAGTAATGCTATTTGAACTAAATTGATAACATTAACGTAGATTAAAATAGTTTTTAATTCTAAAAAAGTTAAAGCGTTGTTTTGGAACAAAGTCAGATCTCTTGCTTACCCTTGTCAGCCTCGCTCGCGTACCAACAAAAATAGAACTTTGAACAAATAATAGAATACATGAAGGTCGGTGAATGTCATTAGCTTAGCGAGTAAAAATGACAACAAGATGACAGCCCTCATGGAGTAGTATGCACCACTGTAATTGCCATTGGTGTTGCCATTGGTGCGATCGCGTTTCTTCGATGCTTGACAACATAGACTGATGCAAAGGTTTCATCCATCACTAATAGTTCTAATAGTCCAAAAATATTACTTGATATTAACCTTCTGTTAACCTAAACTTAATAAAAGGTAAACCTACCGAATTACAAACTTATTCAATTCTCCAGCCTTTCATCTACAGCACTCGTTGGATTGACAAGCAAAACTTCTTCCTAATTTCAAGCGGGGGTATCGGTAATGAGCATGATGTTCCTTCACTCCAATGATTGGTTGCACATTGCATTTAGGCTATCACTAGCGTTACTGGTAGGTTGCCTAATTGGTATTAACCGCGAGCGCAAAGGTAGACCAGCTGGGATGAGGACTTTCATGCTCGTCAGTATGGGAGCTGCCCTATTTGTGATGATTCCGTTGCAGGCTGAGGGAGACAGCCCTTATGCCGCGACTAATGCCCTGAGTCGGACAATTCAAGGAGTCACTACTGGGGTTGGCTTTCTGGGTGCTGGGCTGATTTTGCAACAATCGTCCAAGCAATCTGAAACTCCAAAAGTACGCGGATTAACAACAGCTGCCTCTGTTTGGATTGCCGCAGCACTGGGAGCAGCGATTGGCTGCGGTTTTTGGCAAATGGGGGTAATCGGAGCCTTGCTAACTTTGGTAACACTTAGCGGAGTCAAGCGCGTGCGGCAGTCAGTTTCAGGTCGTCTCGGTCAGGATCGACAACTAACAGATCGAGAGTCAATAGCTGAGATATGCGATTTAGAGCAGGAGTCGCAAGACTAGAAGCGATCGCTCGTCTATTTATACTGGTGCTTCCAACACTCAAATTTAAGATTTTTGTGCCATGTGAGAGATCTATGGCATACTTTATCGTGATATAGATACAGTATTACTATCGATATACCGTATTTTATGTTGTATTAATGAAGGAATTGGGGCGATAAGCTATAAGCCACCTGAGCTGTCCGTGAAGACAGTGGGGTAGGGAAGACTGAAATCTAAACTCTAAAATCTAAAATCCAAAATCGTATGACTCAGGCGCAGAAACGGAAAACCTCACTCAAAGCAGATCGATTTACGGAGTCCGTGATTCGGGAAATGACCAGAGTGGCATTACAATACGGTGCGGTGAATCTGGCGCAGGGATTTCCCGATTTTCCTTGCCCGCCCCAGTTGAAAAGAGCTGCTTGTGAAGCAATTGAGTCAGATAACAATCAATATGCTATTACCTGGGGCGATCGCTTGCTGAAATTGCGATCGATCCAAAGAGTCAGCCAAAGCAACTTGAGATAATTTGGCATCGCCTGCTAGCTTGCTTTCAAAGATTTCCGCCAAAAAGAGTCTTAACTTTAACTAACCAAACCATCTAGGAATCAATCGTGACAAATTCACCAACAGCCGAACTAGACTCGGCGATCGCCGTTCTTCAAGAGGGTGTGACATTCGCGCCACCACTGACAGCACTAAATTTAATTGATAGCTTCCAACAGCAGGTGCAGAATTTGGGCAACAGCGAAATTGCTAGCAATCTGTCTGCACTCAAACAACTTTTAACGAGCGGTAGCGCCACTGGTGCCGATATCGGTCAAGTTCTGGTGCAGCTCAGTTCCCAAACTACAAGCGCCGCCGAAAGCGCCGATCCAGATATTTCTAGTAAATTGCAGCAATTGGCTCAACTACTGAGTGAGGTCGGCAATTCGCTATCGTAAGTCACACAAACTCATGCGGCTCCTCGTCCAGGCTCGTTTGCTTGGGAGGACTAGATGTAGTACATATAATCTAACTGCCTGCGGGCAGCGACGCGATCGCATAAGTCTTGGAGCGTATAGTTTTGCCAAACTGCGTTAGCCGCCTGCTCAGCATTGTACCAAATTTCCTCAATTGCGCCTCTTTCCGCCTCTTCGGAAGTGGTCTTCTCTACCGATGGCACGATGTCTAATCCCTCAATACAGCGCAAAGCATCTAGCAACGTAATCTGGCTTGGTTCTCGTGCCAAGATGTAACCACCTTTGGCTCCACGTATACCCTTGATTAGTCCGCCTCGCCGCAAGATTGCCAGCAGTTGATCGAGATAACGCTCTGGGATATCTCGTCTGGCTGCTATCTGTCGAATTTGGAGTAACTGAGCGCTCTGATAGGCATTCGCCAACTCTAGCAGAGCCAGCAGCGCATATTCAGATTTGCTCGAAAGTTCCATGAGGAAAAACTAGCCGGAAAGTACAATGTTTTCACTTTAAGCGACGAGATGACACCAAGCAAATAGAGTTTCTTGTCAAAATGATAAACAAAATTAATCGATCTTGACTAGCATACAGCTAATGACGCTTACTAGAAAGGGTATTGTCAACTTAACTCGCAAGCAGGATGATGGTAGTGGCTCAAATCAGCTCGCGACTGCTTGTCCATGTACTCCC
>NZ_RSCK01000091.1:0-23730 GCF_003991895.1 Chroococcidiopsis cubana SAG 39.79 | reverse complement strand
GCTTGTTGAAACATCACAGCAATCGCAATCGCACTTCTATCCTATTCTAACAATTATCTACAACTGTAGTACTAGATGCAAAGCAACCAGAATGCACGATCGCATTTACACATCAAGACTGGGGGGATGTGATTGATGTATCCATATTCTACGGACGTGCGGCAGAACTAGCCACGTTAGAGCAATGGATTATCGAAAGTCGCTGCCGAGTCGTAACGCTGTTGGGTGTGGGAGGCATTGGTAAATCTACTCTAGCTGCTAAGTTAGCAGAACAAGTTAAGGATAAATTTGAGTTTTTTCTTTGGAGATCTTTGTCCAATGCTCCATCACTCAAAGATCTTCTCGATAGCTTGCTGCAATTTTTCTCCAACGAGCAACAGGTTGAAACCGCTTTGCCAGACAATAATAGTCGGAGATTGTCGCAACTGATCGATTATTTACAAAAATACAGATGTCTACTATTACTCGATAACACTGAAACAATTATGCAATGTGGCGTTCAAACTGGGCGCTACTGTCAGGGATGTGAAGATTACGGTCAGCTTTTCAAACGGTTGGGAGAAGTTCCCCATCAAAGCTGCGTGCTGCTTACTAGTAGGGAAAAACCTAAAGAATTAGCCTTATTAGAAGGAGAAGCACTACCTGTTCGATCGCTACAACTGAGTGGTTTAAGTAAGTTAGAAGTAGAAAAAATCTTTCGCCTCAAAGGAATCTCCGGTTCTGACAAAGAATGGCAAACATTAGCCGAGCGCTATGCAGGCAATCCACTAGCATTAAAAATTATTGCTACGACTATTGGCGATATTTTTAATGGCAGCATATTAGAATTCTTGCAACAAACTACTATTGTATTTGGCGAACTACGCGAACTTTTAGAACAACAAGTTGAACGGTTATCAGATATAGAGAAAGAGTTAATCTATTGGCTAGTCATCAATCGAGAACCAGTCTCGATATTGCAATTACAAAATGATATTTTCTCTCAGTTAACATTGACAAACTTGTTAGAGGCTTTGGAGTCGTTAAGGAGGCGATCGCTAGTTGAGAAAAGTGCGGCGCTTTTCACCCTCCAGCCTGTAGTCATGGAGTATGTGACGGCTCAATTGATTGGATTGATTTGTGCAGAAATAGTCAATCAAAAGATTGTCATTCTGAGAAAGATAGCTTTATTAAAAGTACAGAGTCAAGAGCGGGTAAAAGCTGTTCAAATTAGCTGTCTGATCGAGCCAATTCTAGAAGAACTACTGACTATTTTTAGAACCAAAAGTCAGATTAAGCAACGGCTATCTCAACTTTTAGCTAAGTTAAGAATAGAGTCTCCACATGAAGCGGGATATACAGCGGGCAATCTGCTCAATCTACTTTGTTATCTCCAGACAGATTTAACGAATTATGACTTTTCTCATCTGAATATTTGGCAAGCCGATCTGCGCCAACGCACCTTACACAATGTAAATTTCGCCTACGCCGATCTCTCCAAATCTATATTTACTAAATCCTTTAGTAATATTTCCGCGATCGCCTTTAGTTACGATGGTAAAGTTGTGGCTGTGAGTGACGCTAGAGGCGAGATTTGCTTATGGCGAGAATTTGTCGATGGCGAACAAATTTTGACCTTGCAAGGACATACAGATTGGGTGCAAGCGATCGCCTTTTGTCCCGATCGCGAACTCATTGGGAGTGTTAGTACTGACCAAACTTTAAGATTATGGAATATCAGCACTGGTCAATGTCTGAGAACTTGGCAAGGGCATTCTGAAAGAATACACTCAGTAGCATTTAGTCCCCAAGGTCATGCGATCGCTAGTAGTAGCGACGATCGCACGGTAAAGTTGTGGGATACCAGCACTGGTGAATGTATTAGGACAATGCAAGGACATACAGACTGGGTGTTTTCAGTCACATTTAGTCCTCAAGGTCATATCTTGGTCAGTGGTGGCAGAGATCGCACGATTCGCTGTTGGGATGTCAACACTGGTCGAATTGTGCAAACTTTACAGGGGCATACTGATTGTATCCGCACAGTTGCTTTCTGTCCTGATGGACAAACTTTTGCTAGTGGTTGTGACGATCGCACAGTGAAAATTTGGGATGTTAGTACTGGGAAATGTTGCCAAACCTTGCACGGACATACGGGTTGGGTGTTGTCAGTATGCTATAGCCCAGATGGACAAATTCTTGCTAGCAGTAGTAGCGATCGTACCATTAGATTGTGGCGTGCTGTCACTGGTGAGTGTATCAAAGTTTTGTCAGGACATACTGGAGCAATTCAGTCAACTACTTTTAGCCCCGATGGTAACACTCTAGCCAGTAGCTGTGACGGTCAAACAGCTATGTTATGGGATGTTAGTACTGGAGAAGCCTTGAGAACTGCACGAGGATATCACGACGGTGTCTGGTCGGTAGTCTTTAGTCCCGATGGTAAAACTATAGCGACTAGCGACAATAACCAGAAGGTGAAGTTGTGGGATACTAGCACTGGTCAATGTCGCAAAGCTTTGCAAGGACATATGGGTTGGATCAGAACAGTTACCTTTAGTCCCGATGGACAAACTTTTGCTAGTGGTTGTGACGATCGCACAGTAAAAATTTGGCATACCAGCAATGGGCAATGCTGCCAAACTTTGGAAGGTCATGCTAGTCGGGTAAAATCAATTACCTTCAATCCTCAAGGAAACGTTTTAGCTAGTGGTAGTGACGATCGCACAGTGCGACTCTGGAATCTTAGCACTGGACAATGCGTGAATGTTTTGGAACATACTCATGGAGTGTGGTCTGTTGCCTTTAGTCCTCAAGGTAAAATCTTAGCCACTGGCTGCGATGACCAAAAATTGTGGTTGTGGGACTGTAGCACTGGCGAATGCGACAAGATTCTCCAAGGTCACGCGGGTTGGATATTGTCGGTGATTTTCTTACCGATCCCCCCAACCCCCCTTGAAAAGGGGGGCGAAGAGGGAATCTTGGCTAGTGGCAGTAAAGATAAAACCGTGAGATTATGGGATGTTAGCACTGGTCAGTGTCTCAAAATTTTAGAGGGACATACAGGTTGGGTAACATCAGTTGCCTGCTCTGCGCAAGCACCTGCGGCAAACAGTCGAGATAGCCCAAATCTGTTGGCTAGTGGTAGCACTGACGCAACGGTCAAATTGTGGAATGTTAGCACTGGTCAGTGTGTCAAAACTTTTCAGGGACACACTCACTGGATTCGGTCAGTTGCTTTCTGCCCTCAAGGTAAAATTCTGGCTAGTAGTAGCGAAGACGAGACAGTTAAGCTGTGGGATATTTCGACTGGTGAGTGCATCAGAACTCTTAGGAGTAAAAAGCCTTATGAAGGCATGAACGTTACTGGCGTTACAGGTTTAACAGTAGCAGCGATCGCCTCTTTAAAAGCTTTAGGCGCAGTTGAGCATCCAGAAGAATAGTCATACCATTTTTTCAAAACTACGCTTGGAGGCGATCCCCTCTAGCCCCCCTTGACAAGGGGGGAACTTAAAACTCTATTAAAAAGAGGGGAACGTAAAGCCCCCTTTTTTAAGGGGGTTGGGGCATCTTCAAAAGCTATGCATATTAACCGAGAAGTATCGATTCATAAATAGATTTTTATCAAAAAATACATTAGAATTATTGAGAAAAAGTCTCTAAAAATCCGAACCTTGGTGCAAATAGACCTATCAGCATCGAGTTTCGGAAATTTTTCTGGATGCAACTCGGCTAAATCTAACCAAACAGCAGCAAATTCCAGTAGGGCTAAGAGTATAAAAAAATACTTGATTTGTCTATGGACTTGTTAAAACCAAAACGCAGTCGAGGTGTTATTCTCACTCGTGAAGGGTGGCAAAAGTTTCAGCAAGCAAAACTAGCTCTAGAAATCTTGGAGAAGGCTGGCAACAAGTTCACGTTGGAAGAATTAAGCGATCGCACGGGTTTAACGACTGTTACTCTGGGAAGAGTAATGAGTTGTAAAGAAGCAGTTGACAAGCGCACGCTTGTCAGCTTGTTTATGTCATTTAATCTAGAGTTGCAAAAAAGCGACTATGTTAACCCCAACCAAGTTAACACAAACCAAAATTTGGAGGAGCAACTAGAAGTTCAGGTTACTCCTAAGCGACAAGATCTCAAAGAAGCAATTTGCGTTTCAGTATTCTACGGGCGTATAGAAGAAATTGCCAAGTTGGAGCAATGGGTGCTGGAAGATCGCTGCCGAGTAGTGGCGTTATTGGGCATGGGGGGAATTGGTAAAACTTCTCTGGCTGTCAAGCTGGCAACACAAATTCAGGATCGGTTTGAATACGTCCGGTGGATTTCGCTACGAGACGCGCCACCTGTCGAGACTGTTTTGGCTCAAGCGATCCAATTTGTATCTGATGAGCAAGAAATAGATTTGCCAGAAAGCATTGGTGAGAGAATATCGCGATTGCTTTTCTACTTGCGATCGTCTCGCTGTTTGCTGATTCTCGACAATGCGGAGTCGATTTTGTGCAGTGGTAGTCGAGCCGGACAATATCAGGAAGGATATGAAGGTTATGGAGAACTGTTAAAAAGAGTGGGAGAAACTCCCCACAATAGCTGCTTGCTGTTGACAAGTCGGGAAAAACCTAAAGATTTAGTCCCGCTTGAGGGCAAAGGATTGCTCGTGCGATCGCTTCCATTGAATGGTCTGAAGGCGACGGATGGTGAGAAAATCTTTAAAATTAAGGGGGTTTCTGGAGCGATCGCCGAATTAGAAACACTGGTCGATCGCTATGCAGGGAATGCTTTAGCATTAAAAATAGTGGCGACGACGATTCAAGATGTCTTCGATGGTAGTGTTTCGGAGTTTTTGAAACACAATACCGTAGTTTTTGGCGATATTCACGAACTTTTAGAGCAGCAGTTTGAGCGGTTAATAGATTTAGAACAGGCGATCGTCTACTGGCTGGCGATTAATCGGGAGCCTGTTGCACTGTCAGAATTGCGATCGGATTTTGTCACGCCAGTATCGCCAGCAAAATTTATAGAAGCTGTAGAATCTCTGTCACGGCGAAGTTTGATTGAAAAAACTGAGGCACTTTTCACCCTCCAGCCTGTAGTCATGGAATATGTAACTGAGCGATTGGTGGCTCAGGTTTGTTTAGAAATTTGTAGTGAAAAAATTGACTTTTTCAATTCCTACGCCCTGATGAAGGCTCAAGGAAAAGATTACGTTAAGGATACTCAAATTCGCCTCATCCTCAAACCAGTTAGCGATCGCCTGTTGAGTATCTTGAGAACGAAAAAGAGTCTAGAAAAGCAGCTAAATAAAATTAGAGTAACGCTGCAAGAGCGATCGCCATTAGAACCAGGGTATGCAGCAGGAAATATTCTCAATCTACTTTGTCATCTAGAAACTGACTTAAGTGGCTATGATTTTTCTAACCTAAGTGTTTGGCAAGTAGACCTGCGGAAGGTGAAATTACACGATGTCAACTTCCAAAACGCCGATTTAGCTAAATCTAGTTTTGCTGAAACTTTCGGTGGTGTTTTATCGGTTGCCTTTAGCCCTGATGGTAAACTTTTGGCAATGGGTGATACCAATGGTGAGATTCGCTTGTATCAAGTTGCAGATGGGCAACCAATCCTCACCTGTAAGGCTCACACTAACTGGGTTACATCACTTGCTTTTAGTCCTGATGGCAGTACCCTTGCTAGTGGTAGTAGTGACTACAAGGTGAAGTTGTGGGAGATCGCTACAGGTCAATGCCTTCATACCTTGCAAGAACATGAGAATGAAGTGTGGTCAGTTGTATGGAGTCCCGATGGCGGCATATTAGCCAGTGGCAGTGACGACTCCTCAATTCGGTTGTGGAGTGTCCGTAATGGTAATTGCCTTAAAATCTTCCAGGGGCATACGAATCATGTAGTCTCGGTTGTCTTCAGTCCTGATGGACAGATGTTAGCTAGCGGCAGTGCTGACAACACGATCAAGTTGTGGAATATTAACACTGGTCAATGTTTCAAAGTTTTTAAGGGACACAGCAATCCAATCCGGTCAATTACCTTCAGCCCTGGTGGACAAACACTGGCGAGTGGCAGTGAAGACCACACAGTAAAGTTATGGGATCTCGGCAGCGGCAAATGCTGCAAAACTTTCCAGGGACATTTCAATGGAGTATGGTCGATTGCTTTCAGTCCGCAAGGCAATCTCCTAGCCAGCGGTAGTCACGACCAAACAGTAAAGTTGTGGGATGTCAGCAGTGGTGAGTGCTGTAAAACTCTCCAGGGACACTCTAATTGGGTATTTTCAGTTGCCTTCAGTCCACAAGACGATTTCCTAGTCAGTGGCAGCCGCGACCAAACGGTAAGGCTATGGAACGTTAGCACGGGTTCTTGCCGCAAAACTTTCCAAGGGTATACCAATCAAATACTCTCGGTTGCCTTTTGTCCGGATGGGCAGACTATAGCCAGTGGTAGTCAAAACTCTGAGATTCGGCTGTGGTATGTCAGCACTAGTCAAACTCTGAAAACTTTTCAGGGACATCGGGCTGCTGTGCAGTCAGTTGCATGGAGCCCTGACGGTCAAATGCTAGCTAGTGGTAGTCAAGACTCCTCGGTTCGGTTGTGGAATGTCACCACTGGTCAAGTCTTGAAAACTTGCCAGGGACATCAGGCTGCAATCTGGTCAATTGCATGGAGTCCTGACAGTCAGACGTTGGCGAGTAGCAGTGAAGACCAAACAATAAAGTTGTGGGATGTTAGCACTGGTCAAGCTTTGAGAACTCTCCAAGGACATCGTGCTGCAATTTGGTCAGTTGCCTTCAGTCCTTGTGGGAAAATGCTAGCGAGTGGTGCTTTAGACCGAACAATAAAGTTATGGGATGTCAGCACTAGTGAATGTATCAAAACGTTAGAGGAGCATACGCATTGGGCTTGGTCAGTTGCTTTTAGTCCGGATGGCGATTTACTTGCAAGTACTAGTCCGGATCAAACATTAAGGTTATGGAGTGTTAGCACTGGTGAAAGCAAAAGAACGTTACAGGTAGATACGGGTTGGTTACGATTAGTTATCTTTAGTCCAGACAGCCAGACGCTAGCAAGTTGTAGTCAAGATTACACGCTCAAGCTCTGGAATGTCAGCACTGGTGAATGCTTTAAAACTTTGCCAGGACATACGGGTTGGGTTGGGTCAGTTGCATGGAGTCGAGATAATCAAACTCTGGTCAGCGGCAGCGAGGATGAGACAATTAGACTGTGGGATGTAAAAACAGGTGAGTGTGTAAAAACTTTGAGATCAGAGAAACTCTACGAACGCATGAACATCTCGGAGGTTACAGGCTTAACCCAAGCGACAGTGCGGACACTGAAAGCACTGGGGGCAGTTGATTAAAAATATTTGGCAGATGTAATTCACGGCTAGACAAACTAAGTCAGCAGACCGAAAAAACATCAGCAGTTTTGTAACCTGTGTTTGTTAGGTTTTGCTTGTCTACTCGCTATCGCTCTTGTAGTCTCAACCGCAAGGTACAAGATTTGCTGCTCAGATGTTGTGGTTAAACCACATAGAGTTTTGATGAGTAAAGCTATTACTCTACCCATCCTACAACTAAGCGTGACGACCTACTTAGGGATATCGATTGTTAATTAAGCCTGCTCTATTAAACGGATAGGTAGGCGGAAGCTATCAAACAACGGCGAGGATATCAATTGGCAATCCTGGCGCGAATTCCCTGACCAAAATGCTTTCCAAATCAAAATCCATGTCATCCAAAGTTTTGATACTCTCAGTCAGGCTGCTTGTAGCATAATAATGGTTCAAAGATTGTTGGTCGATCGCTGTAGCTGTTAAAGTTGCCATGATTTTCTCCTTGTTATTGTTCTAAGTAGGTTTGTTGAAAGTGTTGTGGGCGAGTTTTGGTTACACGCGAATAGCTGAGAATCAGATTTCATCAGTGCTTGTTTGCTCTAATCCTTTCAACACATACGCTAGTTCCTCCTCTGATATGTAATCTTCACTAGGCGGACTGAAACACAGCAGTGCAGTCTCGTAGCAAGCTTTTGCCACCTGGACACGCTCATCAGATGTAAGCTCAGTCATCATCTCCACTGTCTCGTCTACGTGTCCCACATCATTACCAACACCACTATGTACCCGCAAGCAACGAGTAGCATGGGTATTAGGTGGCAGCAAAGCTTCTACCCTTTGGATGTAATCTTCTTTGATTCCCATAGCTAAACGCTCCATTGTATAGGAATAACCAACACAACCAATTGGATCTCTTGCCTGCACGCTTCGAGTGAAATAATCTACCAAATTTACTGCTGCTGGGGGAACGAGTTCTTTCACCACAGCCTCAGCCTTATATCCCATTGACTGAATATCGAGCAGGGCAAGTCGGTCGTGACCCGCTTCCTCACTGGCTTTTTGTGCAGCCCACTGAGCTAAAACCATGCGTCCGGCTGAAGCGAAGCGCCAAGCAACTGTCTCCATTAGTTGTTGCGTGGGTTGGCATAGATGATAAGAACCTGCTAGTCGCCATACCCAACGTGCGCGGGTCAAGGCTGGTGGTCTGCGGCGAGTCTTCACCCGACTCCAAGCTAACGCTATTGCTCCATCCAACTGCTTTTGAGTTTTAGCTTTGTTGCTTGCGTCAACTGACTTTTCAGTGAAGATAATGCCTTGCTTTGCAGAACTAGGTTGATGCGCCCAAGCGCGTTTAGCGGTCTTCACCACTGCTGCGTCAGCCACAAAACCCGTCGATGCATCAGCCGATTCATTATCAGTTGCAGATTGCTGATTACTATTAGACTGGCTACTATTAGATGTATACTGCCAAGAACAGCTAGCCGTCTTCACCACCGTTGTATCAGCTACAAAACCCGCTGATTCAGCACTCTTGAAAGAAGTCATGTCACTTGGCGATGATATAGAAATCTCAGATGTTTGTTCGCCAGCCTCAAACTGTTTGGTCATTTGCACTTCCTCGGTTTGATGTTTAGCGTTCATTGTTAGCGAACTAGCTCCAATAAAGGTTGACAAACAGCTTTAATCGTGCATTAAAAAAGTATTAGACGACTTTCCTCATCTCTAAATAGCAGATTTATTCGCGATCGTGAGGACAAGATACGTAGTGCTGCTTCTGTCGATTTCGCCTTGCCTTCTCGAATGCGTCTATCGAGAGAGGCGTTATGAATTTCAGTTTGCTAGCTTCAAGATAATTTTCCAAGCAAAGATAACAAAGTTAAGAAAAAAACTTGAATTTGTGGATGTCAACAGTAGCTTAAAGCTAAAGCTGGAAATAGTTTCAGCTTTCCAAAAGTGTACGAAAAGACAAATTTTTATAATTTCTTAACATTCTTAAGTTTTAGATTGTCGGCTTAACTTGCTTAAATTTTAAAACTTTATAAAATTCACGAGGGTGAGCAGATAACACCAGTTTAGTTTGTCAAATATTAGTGATAAGGTATGATTATTTTACTGTGGCGATCGCGACATAATCGCCACAGAGGATACAATAACGCTTCAGTCACAGCTATGCGATCGCCATGAGTTTAGCAAAAATATAAGCAATTGCTTGAGCGTCGATAAAAAAACTAAATTTAAGAACGTTAGCCAATTTTAGCGTTTAGAGCAGCTAATTACTGAAATTCTTTACCAATGGGAGTTAGACCAACTTCCAGCCAAAGGATTTCATAGAGATTTCAATTTTTTGCTTATCTTTTTTATCTTTACTTGCTAAAACCCGATCCAAGTAGCACATTGGTAGTCACTGGCAATAATTTCCACGCAGACATCAAACTCTACAGTCAACCAAAGGATTGACGATTCCAACAAAATTCAGCTTCTACTCCTTTTTACATGGTAGAGGTTTTTAGGTGATGCAGCGGTTCAATTACTACAGAGACTTGCTTACAGATTATTCCAAGCCAGATTTGATTTCCAACGAGTTAGCGGTAAAGCTACTCAACGATGCAGAAGCATACATGTCTCTGCGCGAGGAGACACTTCCTCAAATTACCACAAACTATAGCCTAGTACAAATAGAACGAGAAAACAAAGATTGGTGGTCTACGCATTGTGAAGCCTGGCGACAGGGGCGGGGTGATATTCTAGCAAGGGAGTACACTGATGGACTGGTATACCTTTGTGCGGACGGACCTTTTTACAGCAGAGCCGCAGCGAAGCACAGAGAAGAACATTGGTGGGCAATTACCGCTCAACCAGGTGTCACGATGAGTTGGCCCATTGTAATGTTCCATGATGAAGTCGTCTATACAGAATGGTGCTGTATAGATAACGAGATAAATGAAACAATTGCTAAAGGTAATGAGACTATACTACGACGCGGACACCGAGGCGGCTGCTATTTAAAATGCTCGCATCTAGATTTTTCTCGCGATGTTTATGCACCAAGGGAATTCTTATACTGGCTCAGGCGCGAACCAGAAACTTAGTAGATATTCGGACGAAAAGCTGACCCAAAGAATTGTTTTTAAGTACTGAAAAGTGAAAAAAATCTAAGTCCAATTAAATGTAGGAAAAGACCAGCAGAAAATTGTAGTTTCTTTAAGTAATGGGTGTGATTTTATGAACTCTAATCGCTTACTTGAGAGCCAAGAATTCCACACTGTCGATATAGACTCGCTGATTGAAAATGCTAGAATGGTCGGATTTCAAAAGTTCTTGCTTCAGTCTCATCCTCTTTTGAGTAAAGTTTTTGAATTTATCGAAGCACGTTATTGCGATTCAATTAGTCTGCGAGAGGTGGCTGAAGCGGTTGGTCGTTCTCCAGCGTACTTAACTGACCTTGTGCGACGGGAAACTGGAAAAACTGTGCTGAGCTGGATTGTGGAACGCCGCATGGCAGAAGCACGCTGTCTATTACTTGAAACTGGTCAGTCAGTAGAGCAGATTGCTGAAGCAGTAGGTTATTTTGATAGACGGCATTTCAGTCGCTTGTTTCTCCGGTTCCATGGATTGACTCCACAAGCTTGGCGGAGAAAATATCAAAGTAGGAGCGTTCCACTTTTGCAAGTAGACCTGAAAGAGGAAAAGCCAAGCAATCTGATTGAGCAAAGAGCCAAAACTATAACTGCTGTAGAAGCTCAAAGACTACAGATTTGTATACAAGAGATTGTTGAGATTCTGTATCAGAACATAACAATTGGTCAAGAGAACTTGAATGAGGCATTTCTGTAGAAACTTGTAGATGCTATTTATTGGGGGTTGTTCAAATCATGAACCAACATCTATTTCACGATGAAATTACTCTGGCAGAACAAGCGGAAGAATTAGCAAAAAAGGCAATTAAGTTAGGATTAATTCCAAGTTTTGTTGTTCGACATTTTCCAGATAGTTGGGAATTCTATATCCCTAACGAAAAGGAATCTGCTGCTCTGACTCCAGAAGAAGCATATCTTCAGTTAAAGAAACTAACTGGAACTTTTAGCAAGTAGAGACGGAATAAATCTGCTAGTCTTCACTTCAATTGAGAACCAGAAAAAAGATAGCAGACTTGTCCCCAAAGTTTAGCCCTTGTGTTTGTATTTAGAGAGACATAAACTAATACAAAGTCACGTTCCTAACAACCAATAGACGGAAGCAGTGCGGAACGTATTGTGTATACGATCTATGTCTTTCACAATACGTTCCGCTTTTTCATATTTATGAAAATACAATTGGTCAGCCAATCGAGAGCTGAGAAAAACTAGTTTTTATTTAACCTTGTTTATTTAAGTCGCGATGACCGTAGACGGAGTACGCCTTGTTTCAATCAATCGAGTTGATGAGAAAAATGGCAAAAATTATCCAAATCGATTTCAAGCGCGATCGCTCGCAGAAGAAAACAGCTAGTAGCAGAACAGTTATGCTAGATTTTACCCAAGCGCTTGCTCAAGTTCCGGGGCTAATCCAGAAAATTTGGATGATTAACAACGAAAATACTTCAAAAGCAGGGGGTATTTATTTGTTTGAGGATGAAGCGAGTGTTTTTGATTATTTTAACGGACCAATATTTAATCGGATTATCAGCGATCCAAACTTTGAAGAGATTGTCGTTAAATCATTCGAGCTTAATGAAAAATATACTTTTCTAGCTGAAGGTTCTGTTACCGATCTACTCAGAGGTTTAAGTAGTTTCAAGTCAAATAGTTTTAAAACTAGTAAAATTATTTTGTTTCAATAAAAAACATTTTATGTTTCATGACTGTATTAGTGTAAATGCGATGGACTGAATCTGACAATTTGATTTAGTAGGAAAATTGTAACAGATGGCTCTCATATTTGCTCCTCCACAAACTCAGCGTTCTCTAAAGCTTCTTTGTTGCTATGTGAATAGCACTCGAAAAATTCAGATTCTCCGAATTGCAAATGTTTCATATTGTCACTTTGAGCGCGTTATTTTCTCAGGTCAACGTATTTTATTTGAGGCTCCGAGAAATGCTCATTTAGAAATCCATACATGCGACATGTGCAGTGCTATTTTGTCGGATAAGATACCCTGCGATCGCCTCCGAATAGATTGACTGGCAGCGCTGTTTTGAGTAAATTTAAGCTGGATCAGAGAAGGCGATCGCAAAAATAAATGTCGCTACGACTAAATTAATGAATTCATTAAAAAAATATAGAAATAAGTTTTTAAATATACGTATTTGTTTGCCCGCTCTCCTGTAGTTATCCATTTAGCGAGGTCTTAAGCAATGTCCATGCAAGATATGGTTAAAGGTGTAGAGAAGTTCCGAATCAATTACTTTTGCTCTCACCAAGAGATGTTTGGGCGGCTGGCTCAAGGTCAGGCTCCCCAGGTACTTTTTATCACTTGCTCTGACTCTCGAATCGATCCAAATCTGATTACTCAAACTCAACCAGGCGAACTGTTTGTCATTCGCAATGTTGGTAACATCGTTCCACCTTTTGGTACTGCAAATTTTACTGAAGCAGCAGCAATTGAATATGCGATTCAGGCTTTAGGAATAAAAGATATTATTATTTGCGGTCATTCTCACTGCGGCGCTATGAAGGGATTGTTGCAGTTAGGCAGCCTCGCTCAAGAGATGCCTTTGGTTTACGAATGGTTACACCATTATGCAGCAGCCACTCGTCGCCTAGTTCAGGATAACTATCAAGAATATGAAGGCGAAGAACTTTTAAGTCTTACCGTTAAGGAAAACGTTTTGACGCAGATAGAAAACTTAGAGACTTACCCAGTTATTCGCTCTCGACTGCGATCGGGGCAACTCTTTCTTCATGCCTGGGTTTATGAGATTGAGAGTGGAAATGTTATTGCCTACAATGCCAACTTAGGTCAATTTGTCCCGATTAAAGACCCACTACCTGTACCTGACCCCATAGCTAGCGCACGCTCAGGTTTATCGGAGTTAATGGAGTTTTAAAATATGAGCTTTATCAAGCCTAGTAATGCTTTAGAGCAGTGCAAGCGTTTGCTCAATAAGGCAAGAAACACATTTAAAGGAAAGCATCACCTGTATACTGGTGAAACACTAAATTGGTTTCAAGTCATTTTACGGCTTGAAAGAACAGTTATTCCAGTCATTTTTCCTTGGGTACTTTTTTGTAGTGGATATGGTTTTTTCATATCATTAATTCACTATTTTGACACGGATATAGTATTTCCCGAAAAAAATGGTGTTATTACTAATGCCATTTTAAGTTTCAATGTGGGTCTAACTTTATTGTTAGTTTTTCGCACGAATACAGCTCACGATCGCTTTTGGGAAGCCCGCAAGCTTTGGGGAAGGCTAGTTAATACGGTTCGGAACTTAGCTCAGGGAATTTACATAGTTATCAAAAATAGCTCGCCTCAAGAAAAAGTAGAAAAAGAGGCAATACTCAAGCTATTAGTTGCTTTTCCAATTGCCATGAAATTACATCTAAGAGCAGAGCCAGTGGACAAGCAATTAGCCTCATTGATGTCAAAAAATCAGTACTTTCAACTCAAAACCGTTCGTCATTCTCCACTACAGATTGCCTTTTGGCTCAGGGATTATCTACAACATCAGTATGAACGTAACTGTGTGAATATTTATCAATTAACTGCCTTACACGCTCTGTTAGATGAGTTGATCGACATTTTGGGAGGCTGCGAACGCATTTTGAAAACACCACTACCTTTAATCTATTCCATTAAATTTAGACTACTGGTATTAATCTATTGTTTGATATTACCGCTAGAATTAGTGAAAAACTTGACTTGGTGGACTGGGTTAATTATGGCTTTTGTCAGTTTCACTTTGTTAAGTATTGAGCAAATTGGCTCGGAGATAGAAGAACCTTTTGGTTACGATGCCAACGATCTACCCTTAGATGTAATTTGCACCACTATGCTACAAAATGTTGAAGAGTTAATTACAGTTGCTCCCAGCAGCAGTTGTTCTTGGCGAGTATAAGATTGCGAACAAGTTAACATTTAGTAATTCTCGATCGGCACGAAAACATAGCAATTTTAGCTATGCTGTTGCCGATCTAGAGATTGCATGTGAGCAGGCGATTGAAGAAATAGTTAGTCATTTTTGAACCAAAGGGCGAATTCCACCACCGCGAGGGATGACAACTTATCGGCGCAGCAAGAGTGTAATCGAGGCGATCGCATTTTTGCCATTTGCCATCTACGCGCCAACCTATGCGATCGCCGAAGCGTTCGATAACTGTATTATCCTGAGCAATAGTGGTATTAAGAGAACCGCCTACGTTTTGATAAATCTGCATCTGCACGCTGAAGCCAAAGCGACCCTTGCTATAAGTTGTCCAGAGGCTATCAATTACGTGCAGTTCGTTGCAGGGAAATTGCTTCACATCTTCAGGAGTGATAGATTCAAGCTCTCGCTGCCCTGTTATTGCCAGGATGACCCGAATAGTTTCCCAGTCCGCTTCTTGTAAATTCCCTGCTGCTAATAAATCTCGTAGCTTTTTGTATTTGTGGATATCTGCAACTAGTCGCAAATTATCCTCTGAGTGAGTAACTCGTTCGCTCAGGCAAGATAAAAGCTGGTTGAATTGCTGTAATTGCTCTTCCATCGCGGCTAAACGAGCAATAACTTCGGATTCATGTGTAGTAGACATTAGATTCCTAATTAAAGTACTTGTTTTGAGTTTCCGATCGGATAAACAAACGAGCAGCTACTTGTTTTATTGCTCTATTTCTCTATCCCTTGCAGTCTTCAACTCTCGAAGGCATTCTTGTCCAGCACCGACAAGGAATCCTAAACTAGCACCAATCAAAGCATATTTTTTATGCAAATTTTGGTAAGACTGGCTTTCGTATTGAAGTTGATTAAAGTTACGCTGACCAATTTTGGTAGCAGCTAAACTAATAACTACGCCGACAAGAGCGGTCATAATTCCTGACAAAATAATTAGTCTGACCTTCATAGTTGTCCTATAGAGTAAATTGGATTAGTGGTGTAAGAAAAAGGAATAGAACAGATAGAAAATGGTGACAGCAAACAAGATATGGTTAAGATAGTCGTTGAAATTCCATTTACGAAACATTACCGTTACCTCGGAATATTACCTTGACTAAATCGAATAGTTCATTCGTTTTGAGAAGAAGCTTGAAAATTGGGAAGAACCTGCTCCCTCCCGTCTTGAATCTGCGGTTGTTGAAATCCTGACTCGCCAGGTGTACCTGATTTACCTGATTTTAAGAAACGCTCTTCTAGTTTCTTGATCGTGACGTACAGAACTGGTACTAAAAACAAGCTTAAGATTGTCGAAATGAGGTAGCCACCAAAGAGCGCTGTCCCTAAAGACCAACGACTCATCGCTCCAGCTCCTTTAGCAATTACCAGGGGCCAGAAACCAACGAGACCAGCAAAGGCAGTCATCAGAATCGGTCGCAAGCGTTCTTTAGCAGCTCGAATTGCTGCCTGGGTAATATCCATACCTGTCTCTAACGACTGGTTGGCAAATTCTACAATCAGAATGGCGTTCTTACTCGCCAGACCAATCAACATCACCAAAGCTACCTGGGCATAGATATTATTGTTAACCGCTGGCCAAACTCCACCAGCTTGAAAAATATTTGCCCGTAAGACAACTGCACCAATAGCACCCAAGATCGCCAACGGTACTGTAATCATAATGATGGTGGGATCGACGTAGCTTTCATACTGAGCGGCTAGCACCAGAAAGACCATCACAAAAGCTAAACCAAAAATAATCGGTGCAGCACCCCCAGAGGATTTTTCTTGAAAAGCAGTTCCCGTCCAGGCGTAGCCAAATCCCGGTTGCAACACTTCTTGAGCGACCTCTTCCATCGCTTGTATGGCTTGTCCTGTACTGTAGCCTGGTGCTGCTGCGCCTTGGATTTTGATCGCAGGATAGGCGTTGTAATGGCTCACAATTGGCGGATAGTTCAATCTTGTCAAGTTTACGACATTGCTCAGTTGGACGAGGTTGTTATCTTGAGAGCGTACGTACAAACGACTTATATCCTCAGGATTAGAGCGCACCGTTCCTTCTGCTTGGGCATAAACTCGATACAGCCGCCCGCCAAGAACGTATTGGTTAATGTATCGTGCGCCTAAATATGTCTGTAAGGTATTGAAAATGTCGTTAATTTCGATGTTCTGTGCCTTGGCTTGGCTGCGATCGATAGAAATTTGCATCATTGGCGTACCGAAGGTAAATTGAGTAAACACTCCCGCCAATTCTGGTCGTTTCTGGGCTGCGGCGATCGCCTTTTGAGTATTGTCGATCAGCGCTTCCATAGGCAGGGCAGCTTTATTTTGGATGTATAACTCAAATCCACCTGTAGAACCTAGTCCATCCACTGGCGGTGCGTTGACTGCAATTGCCCGGGCTTCTGGAACTTTTGCCTGTAACCCCTGGTTAACCTTTTGCAGAACCCCAAAAACTGACTTATCTGCACCAGGACGCTCCTCCCAGTTTTTCAACTTGACAAATAGAAGTGTCTTATTACTAGCATTTCCTTCAAACCCATAGCCAGCAGTGCCAAATGCATGTTCGACTTCGGGTAACGGCAGCATCACTTCTTCAGTAATCCGCGTCAAGAGGTCGGCACTGTAGTTTAAAGAAACTCCTGCTGGAGCTTCGACAATCGCAAACAAATAGCCCTGATCCTCTTCAGGAATAAACCCTTGAGGAGTTGTCTGATAGATCCAACCCGTCGCGATCAATCCGGCAATAAAAACAGGAATGACAAGCAGCCGAATCCGAATCAGAAATTCTACTGTCTTGGTATATCCCGTTTTGAACCAGTCAAAAATTTGATTAAACCAACGAAACAACACTCCCAAAGGTCCGTGTACTTCCTCCTGCCTGCGCAGGAGAATAGCTGACATACTAGGAGAAAAGCTCAGGGCGTTAAAGGTAGAAATGGCGATCGAGAAAGCAATAACTAGCGCAAATTGCTTATAGACAATTCCTGTCGTACCAGGGAAGAAAGTCACGGGAATAAACACCGCCATGAGTACAACTGATGTCGCAACAACTGCCCCCGTCAGTTCCCCCATAGCATCTAGAGCTGCTTGCAGTGGTTTCATTCCTTGAGCTAACTTTGCAGATATTGCCTCCACCACCACAATGCCATCATCTACTACTAAACCAGTTGCTAAGATGATGCCAAACAAAGTCAGTTGATTGAGACTAAACCCTAATACAAACGCTAAAGCCATTGCCCCAACTAGCGAAACTGGGATGGCAATCGCAGGAACGATGGTAGTGCGCCAGTCTTGTAAAAAGATGAAGATGACTAAGAACACCAACGCGATCGCATCGATTAGAGTTTTGAAGGCTTCGTCGAGGGAAGCTGCCACGAATAAAGTATTATCTAAGGCAACTTCTGCTTTCAATCCAGGCGGAAAATTCTGTTCTAGCTCCGCCATTTTTTCTTTGACCAACTTAGCCGTGTTCCAGGCATTTGTGCCGGGAAGTTGGTAGACTAAAAGACCGACTGCTGGCGCACCATCGAACATAGCATTGGTGCTGTAATCTTGCGCCCCTATTTCGGCTCGACCTACATCTTTAATTCTGATCAGCGTGCCGTCCGCACCGACTTTCACCACAGTGTTTTCAGCTTCTTCGGGAGTCGTGAATCGACCGGCTGCTCTCAGGGCAAATTCGTAACGCTGCTCGGAGGGAGTCGGCTGCTGACCAATTTTACCTGCTCCTACTTGAATATTCTGTTCTGAAATGGCATCGATCGCATCCTGAGCTGTCAATTGTCTAGCGGCAAGGGCATCGGGGTCAAGCCAGATCCGCATGGCATACTTCCGTTCTCCCAGAATTACGGCGTTCCCCACCCCCTCGATCCGCTTGATTTCATCGAGAATTTGGCGATCGACATAGTTACTCACGAAAACAGGATTGTATGTGAATCGATCGTTCTTATCCTTGTCGGAATAAAAGGCGTAAGCAATCGTAATCGTGGGAGATTGTTTTTGAGTGATGACACCAGTTCGGTTCACCTCTTCAGGTAACTCGGCTTGAGAAACGGCAACATTATTTTGGACAAGAACTTGAGCGGTGTTCCTGTCCATTTCCGTTGGGAAAGAGATGTTGATACTTGTATCACCATTATTCGTCGTTTGAGAGGACATATAGACGACCCGCTCTGTGCCATTGATTTGCCGCTCCAGAACGGTAGTAACGTTTTCTTCAGAGGTTTTGGCATCACTACCCAGATAGTTAGCAGTTACAGTCACCTGCTTTAGAGCCATTTCCGGCAGCTTATCCAAGGGAAGCAGGGGAATACAAATTCCGCCGATCAAGAGAATAAGTACAGTGCAAACCGTAGTTAAGATCGGTCTTTTGATGAAGGTGTTAGCAATACTCAACAGCATAGTCCAGGAGTTCCTATTAATTGTTGGGACAGTGGAAGTGTTGGGACAGTAGAACAGAGCTATTGCTTAGAATTTAGGATTCAGACGCTATCGGCTGAACGGGGGCGTTATCTCTTAAGTTCAAAATTTCCGTGATAGCAATCTTTTCTCCTGGCTTCACTCCATTGAGTACCTGGTAATTCTGACCTTTGATGTTTCCCAACTGTACGGGCTTTTGCCGCACGACTGTTTTGCTCCCTTGTTGCTCAACGCTATAAACAAAGCTTTGGTCGCCGATCGTAAATACGGCATCCGTAGGGATTAACACTCCCGGGCTTTGGTTCCAAATCGCTATTGCTTTGACAAATTCCCCATCACGTAAATTACCATTACGATTAGAAAAGCGAGCCTTAGCTAAGATTGCTTGATCCCCAGTGTTGACTTGAGGGTTAATAAAAGAAATACTGCCTGTGGCTATGCGCTTATTTGTGTTGGGATCGATCAATTCTACAGGCAACCCTAATTTTAGTTGAGATGAGTGTTTGATCGGAACCGAGAGCCGTAGGTCTACGGAGTCGTTCTGGGTGATGTTGGTCAGAGTTTGACCAATATTAACGTAGTCTCCCACTTTGACAGGAAAATCTCCAACTACGCCTGCGATCGGTGCTAGCACTTGTTTGTACTGAAGAGAAACATTAACAGCATTTGCTTCTGCCTGAGCCTGCTTAATTTCAGTCTTCATCTGATTAGAGCTGGATTTGGCAGCTTCTACATCTTCTTCAGCAGCGTGGAGGGCTGCAATGGCTGTATTCAAATCTCTATGCGCAATATCTAATTGCTGCCTAGCTTGTACTCCTTCGTTGACTAGTCGCTCGGCTCGCTGATACTGTATCTTCTGAAGTTCTACTTCCGATGCAGCTTTAATTTTGTTAGCTTCTGCTGCTTTTAGTTGCGCTAAAGCAGTGATGCTAACTGCTCTAGCAGAGTTGACCTTAGCAGTAGCACTGGCATATTCGGCTTGAGTGCGATCGGAGCGGAGCTGTACAATTGGCGTTCCCTTGTCAACTCGATCTCCATTGGAGACGTGAATTTTGACAATCCGACCCTCAATCTCTGGTTGTAGGACAACTCTCTTGACAGCTTCTAACGTTCCGACAAATTCAGAATTATCTTGAACTAAACTAGATTTGAGTGTTTGCAACTTGACAGGAATAGCAGCAGGGGATTTGCTTGCTGTAGCAGGAAGCGTACTCGATTTGCAGCCACTAGTGAAGGTGGAAGCTAGAAGGGCTACACCTAGTAGTTTTACTGTTAGTAAAGCGTTGTATTTCATTTTAATTTTCCATTAGTATGCTTTTACTTTTTTTACTTTGCCTTGATATCTTTTGCTAAATATTAAGTGGAAATAAAGTCGTAGCTTTTTTTCTAATGTAAATAAGAATTAAAAAAGATTAAGTAATAAAAAGTTTTTCTATTTCAAGCAGATGAAAAAAGAATTTGAGCAATGAGGAGATCGCACTGATAGTATTGAGCCTCGTGTTTGACGGTCGATGTATACTCGCCCATTCTAAGAGTGAGGCTGCAAGGTCACTAGGGTTAATATTTCTGAGTAAGTTTGTTTTTTTTTGCTCAGTACAGAGCAAAAGCTGAAAAAATTTAGTGAATAAAGGGTTTCACAAGTATTACCAGATTGTTTTGGCAATTGTTTAAGTAGTATTTCAACCAACAAATTGTTTGCCAAGCAGCTCTTAACAAATTCAATTGACGATCGCAGGCGATCGCTATAAATATTAATGACAAAATAAATGACAAAATACAGACTTATCGGATTTAAAAGCTTCGGCTTAAGTTTGTTATGGTAGCTCGATTTGTCATACTTCTTTTGTACAAAGAATACAGACTTGCTCCGAAAGAGCAACCCTTGCGATCGGACTTGGTAATTCTTACTATCTTAGTTAATCATAAGAGCGAAATTGCCACTCCTAATTCTAAGATCTACGGACTGATCGACTGCTTAGTTTTTACTTCGTCCGCTACCGCTCAGCTTCTCGATTTCATCCCAATCTGGTACATCTTTGGAGGTCAAATGAGCCAATCAACGCTGCGAACTGCGATCGTGGGTAGTGGTTTTACTGGATTGTTTACTGCCCTTTACCTGAGTCATCTAGGCTATAAGGGTCAGATAATTTTGATCGATCGCTCCGAGAGTTTTGTTTTTAAGCCCTTGCTATTTGAATTTCTCAACGGGCAGATGGATGCAAACCAGGTTTGGCCCCAATACGAGGAACTACTTCAAGGAAGTGGCGTGACGTTCGTGCAAGACACCGTTGAACAGATTGACTTAGCCGGACGCAAGATCGAACTGGCTTCTGGCTTGCATTATACCTACACTCATCTCGTGCTTGCTGTAGGAAGCACAGTGGGATACTTCGGAACTCCAGGAGCTGAAGCATACTCTTTCCCATTTCGCAGCGGGCTGGATGTCCTCGCCCTACGTCAGCATTTACGCCAATCTCTACAACGCGCTAGCCAAATTGAAGATTCCCAGTTACGCCAGAAATTACTGACAATTGCTGTCATCGGTGCAGGTCCAACGGGTGTCGAACTGGCGAATACACTGGCGGATTTGTTGCCTAACTGGTATGCCAAGTTAGGTGGTAATCCTAAAGAGATCCGGCTAGTGTTGATGAATCGCAGTCAAAATATTCTCTCTGGTGATGTGAACGCTTGTCTGCGCGAGACTGCTTATGCTGCTTTACAGAAGCATGTCGTTCCAGTTGAACTATTGACTGGAGCTGCTGTCACTGCTCTAGATTCAGGCAAGGTGGAGTATACTCGCGACGACCAACCTGCCGTGCTTGAAGCTGAAACGATGATTTGGACGGCAGGTACAGCCATCAATCCGCTAGTCAAAAAACTCCCGATTCCCGACGAGCAGCGCGACAAGCAAGGTCGTCCCTTCGTCACGCCAGCCCTTAACCTAGTCGGCTATCCAGAAGTTTTTGCTGGAGGCGACTGCGTGACATTGCTCAAGCCTGAGCCAGCTCTGGCACAGGTTGCCTATCAACAGGCGAAGGCGATCGCCCGTAACCTAGTTGCTGTTTCAGCAGGTGAGAAACCCAAGGCTAGTCGCATATTCTTGCGCGGAACGTTGATGAAACTGGGTACGCAAGAGGCTGCTGCCGAAATATTTAACAAGCACGAAGTTAAAGGTAGGATAGGTCATGCAATCCGTCAACTAACATACCTGGAGATGCTGCCTACACCAGTCCACAATTTAAAAGTCACTACTGAATGGCTCAGCGAAGAAGTGTTGCATCACGCTAAAAATTTGGTTTGATTCCACAGAAATTGTAATGAAACTCGGAAACATTCTACGATAACTTGCGATCGCAATGACAATTAATTACTTGAGTGTAAAGAATGCGCCCTTGCTGCAAAAATTCAACTCTTGTTATCGTATTTTGTGAGGTCTAAACTTTGAAATATTGAGACCAAGGAAATTCACTTAGAACGAAAAAAATAAGAGCAACATTATTGATGCGAGATATATACACAACAGCTCATAAATTGTGATGTGGAGGTTTTATGGTTCATAAACTACATAAAAATGATGAGTCTGTAGAAGCTCTTGTTATCGGTAGTGGTTTTGGTGGAGCCGTTGCAGCTTTACGCTTGGGACAAGCAGGCATCAATACAGTAGTGCTAGAGCGAGGTCGTCGTTGGCAAATTACGCCTGCCCAAAATACTTTTGCTACTCCCCATAATCCTGATGGTCGAGCCGCTTGGCTTAGTCCAGCAACTATATTCGGACAGCCAATCGACGTACATACAGGTGTGATGGAAACCTTAGTTGAAGATGGAATTATTGTTTTAAATGGTGCTGGAGTTGGCGGTGGGTCATTAGTTTACAACAGTATTATTTATCAACCCATTCCTGAGTTATTCCAGAAGGTTTTTCCTGGTTCGATTAGTTATGATGAAATGGATACAGTTTATTACCCTCGCGTCCATTCAATTTTACAGCCTTCGCCAATTCCTCCAGATATTTTAAATACTATTTACTATGATACGACGCGGCTATTTATTCAACATGCTACTCAAGCAGGATTCCGCAATCATCTACTAGAATTAGCCGTTGATTGGAATATAGTCCGGGAAGAAATTAACGGAACAAAAGTACAGTCTACTATTGTCGGAGACCATTGGTGGGGTATCAATAGCGGCGCTAAAAAAAGCTTGGATCGCAATTACTTATCCCAAGCAGAAAAAACTGGTTTCGTTGAAATACTTCCTCTACATGTAGCAGTAGAGATTGCTGAAACTTCTGAAGCTGGTTACTGGGTTTCATGTCATCAAATAAATGAATCAGGAGAGGTTGTCGAACAAAAATCTTTTCGCTGTCGCTATTTGTTCTTAGCAGCAGGGTCTATGGGGACTTCTAAACTTTTGGTCAAAGCTAAAGCAACAGGCTCATTACCTAGACTAAATGACTACGTTGGTAAATTTTGGAGTTCTAATGGCGATACCATTGCTACTCGTTCAAATTTACCACCTGTATCTGGTAAAGGAGGACCCGCAGGTGCAGTGTTAGAAAACTTCGATGACCTCGATCGCCCGATAGTACTGATAAATCTTGAAAATTGGGCTAGTCCTGAAGGAACGCAACAGTGTCTTGGTTTAGGTCTACCCTCACAAAGTGGAACCTTCACGTATGATGCGTCTACAGATTCTGTCAAGTTACACTATCCCCGAGAAACTCAACTCATGGTAGATACAGAAAAAACCTACAAAACTCTTGACAGTAAAAATGCCATTTCTACCAAAACACCCATGACGGAAATGAAATTTTATACTCCCACAACCACAAACCGACCCGCTCCTGAAACTGATGTCGTTATCAACGTGAGTTCGATGAGAAAAACTAGCCAAAAAGAAAACTGAGACCTATGCTCAAAATACACACACAATAGTCTC
>NZ_RSCK01000090.1:0-23730 GCF_003991895.1 Chroococcidiopsis cubana SAG 39.79 | reverse complement strand
GATTTCATGGCGATTGGAACTATCAAATCAATCCAAGAGTAATAACTTAGTTGCTCAAGTTATTTTTACAAGCTGCCTAAGAGCTGGCGCATAGGTTTCATACTGGCTGAGATCGAGATGGATAGGTTCAATTCCTTGTTGCCGAAAGGCTTGAGCAGCAGATGAATCGCGGGTTACGGCTCGAATGTGCAATAAATTTGAGTTTGCTAATTCCTGCACAACGGCACGACCAATGCTGCCTGTTGCGCCAATAATGAGCGTAGTTGGATCGTGTTTGAGTGATATCACAGTGACCTTGATTGTAAATCGCTTGATCCACGTTGCTTGACCGATTAATTTGCAGTAGACGCACCAGGTACGCGACGTAGCTCCTGAATGACTGGCAGCACAATGCGATCGATGTCTGTGACGATTGTTTCCGGTAACTCTACATCAACCGCAACCGCATTGTGAGTAATTTGTTCTGGACGGCTTGCACCAATAATGGCAGACGAAACATGCGGATTCTTTAATACCCAAGCGATTGCCATTTGCGCTAGGCTGATTCCTAGTTGGTCTGCCAGAGGGCAGAGTTGTTGAACAGCAGCTAGTAGGCGATCGTCGCGTAAGGGTAAGCCTGTGTACTCCATGAAAACATTCATTTTGTCGTTGGCGGCGCGAGAATTGCTCGGGGGGGCTTGCCCTGGCAGATATTTCCCAGTTAATACACCCTGCGCCAGTGGCGACCAAACGACTTGACCAATGCCATTATTAACGCATAGTGGAAACACCTCTGCTTCAGGTGTGCGCCACAAAATGGAATACTGCGGCTGACTTGCAACAAATTGTTCAACATTAGAAATGCTCAGTGCTGCTTGAATTTGGGTTGGGCTCCATTCACTCAAGCCAATATAGCGAACTTTTCCCTGTTGCACGACTTCTGTAAATGCCTCTAGCGTTTCTTCTAGCGGTGTATTTGCATCGTAGCGATGGGCGTAGTACAAGTCGATATAATCAGTCTGTAGACGTTGAAGTGATGCGTTGAGCTGTTTGTGAATTTGGCTGGCAGATAACCCACGATCGGTTTGCGTCATCGGGAAGTAGAGTTTTGTTGCCAGGATGTAGGAAGAGCGCTCAATCGATTGCAACACTTCACCCAATACCGTTTCTGCCGCTCCGTAACCATAGATGTTGGCGGTGTCGAAGAAGTTAATGCCTACATCCAACGCTTGATGCACTGAAGCTTTAACTTGCTCTGCTTCAATGCCACCTGCATGAGTTAGCCAGGAACCGAGGGCAAGTTCTGAAACCTGCAATTCACTGTGTCCCAGTTTTCGATATCTCATCATGGATTTTCTGTATATGCGAATAATATTTGAATGCGATGGCAATCCATTAGTCAATTTACTGTAGGAGTCTGCCCACCATCGACCCTGAGGTTAGCTCCGTTGATGTAGCCAGCTAGTGGGCTTGCAACAAATGCCACGAGATTTGCGACATCTTCTGGTTCACCTAGCCGACCGGATGGTAAGCCCCCCATCATTTCTAGAAACTTTCGCTTGACCACTTCCAGATCTGTGCCCCATCCTTGCTCTTGAGCGATGTCTTGTGCAAAATCAATCCATCCTTCTGTCACTATAGGTCCAGGGCTGACAGTATTTGCTGTTACTCCGGTTCCAGATAGTTCTTTGGCAAGGCTAACGCTCATATTGATGTTAGCTGCTTTGGTGGCAGAATAGTGCGGCGCACCAGGAAATGCTTGCACCCCAGCATTACTAGAAATCTGAATAATGCGTCCCCATTCGAGGGTCTTCATGTGCGGCAACAACAAATTCAGCACCCGCACCATCGAAAAAACGTTTGTTTCAAAATTTTCAATCCAGTCTTCCACTGTTGCATTCGTCCAGCTTTGCAGTGGATAGGCTCCGGCATTATTGACCAAAATGTCTATACCACCAAGCGTTTCTAGAACAGTGTCTATAACCTTTTGAGCATCTTCGTTCTGAGTCAAATCGCCAGTAGCTGCGAGCGCATATCCACCTTGTTCAACAATATCTTGAACGACTTGGTTTACCTTCTGATGATTCCGACCTTGAATAGCGACGGTTGCCCCTTCTTTGGCTAAGGTTTTGGCGATCGCGGCTCCAATCCCACTACTACTACCTGTGACCAAGGCTCGTTTTCCCTTCAGTTGTAAATCCATTTGAGAATCTCCCCTAGTAGGTAATACGAACAATTCTTTGATTCATTCAACCATTGATGTAACGACGAAGTACTAGCGTATCAGCATACCCTTGAGCTTTCACAATTCTGCTATCACGAACCCACCACATATGAGCAAAAGGAATCGTAAATGATCGATCGCTGCTTTTGACTCGACCAACATAATGCCCAAGACCCACTATTGCTTCTCCCGCATCAAGAAGTTGATTGGCTTTGACCGTCCATTGCTCAAAATCAGCAGTTAACTGTGGTAAGAAATCCTCAAATACTGCTTGAGTACCGTAGTACTTTCCACCTCCTGGATAACCTTCTACAACTTCCCATTCAATGTCTGGATGAATCAGGTCTCGGTTAAAGGTGGTGTACCAATCTTTTACTATTTCAAGATTAGATTTCATTCAATTTACCTGCGTTGTCCTTTGCGATCTTTCGGAAGCTTTTAAGCAGCTTTGAAAGCAACAGCATAATCTTTGGCGAACTGGTCGAAGGTAATCGGCTGTTTCTGAGCCACCGTGGCGACGACATCGGTAACAACTGCTCCTTCTGGGCTGGCGTTGTAAGCATTAAGCTTAACTAGATCGTCGGCATACCATTCGGGTAATCTCAAGTCGATCAGCCCTTGCTTGAAAGCTTCTGACTCTACATTGATGTAGCGCACAGGTCTGCCAATCGCCGTTGAGAGTTTTTCTGCAATTTCATCCATTGACAGAGCTTCGGGTCCAGTAGGAAGATAAATTTTGCCTTCATGCCCTGGTTCGGTCAATGCCGCAACTGCAACGGCTGCAATGTCTCGCACATCAGTAATGGCAACTTTGGCGCTGCCAAGTGGTAGGGCAAATGTTCCATCGGCGGCGATTGATTGAGCAAAGCCCAACAAATTCTGCATAAAGAAAATTGGACGTAGGTGGGTGTAAGCAATACTCGATTCCTCCAACAGCTTCTCAGTTTGTCCGTGCCAGCGAGTAATATTTGCTGCTGCGTTGAGGTCAGCACCTCTGGCAGAATATTTGACGATGTGCTTCACTCCTGCCCGTTTAGCAGCTTCAATAAAATTCCGCTCCTGCTCAACTTGGTTGAGGGTATTGGCAGGCAGGAGAAAAGCTTTCTCAATTCCCTGTAAAGCGGTATTTAGGGTTTCGGGTTGGTCAAAATCGCCTGTAACAATTTCGACATTCGGGTTGGCAATATCCCCTGCTTTTGAGCGATCGCGTACCATGATTCGTGTTTTTGTTCCGGTTGTTGCGAGTTGCTTAGCAACTTCACGCCCAGTCGTACCTGTAGCACCTGTTATTAGAATCATCAATTCATCCTGTTGAAAATGAGAATCGCCTAGAGAGGAAGTCCGCCAAGCGCGATGGGCACATTGAGCAGAAAAATCCAGCGCCAACTGAGTTGGTCTATCAGAAATCCACCAATCATCGGATCAAAGGCAGCACCAATACCAATAAACACACCCCAGTAGCTACACAAGCAACTAACAACATCAGCCAGTGTTTCCAAAGTGGTGAACAAAAGAGAGAATGGATGGAAGTGGAAAACATGATAACAACCTCATTGCTTCAATTAACACCGACCACATAACCGCCATCCACGCGCAGATTTGCTCCATTGATATAACCGCCTAGCGGACTAGCAACCAAAGCAACCAAGCTAGCAACTTCTTCAATTCGACCAACACGACCTGTTGGGTTAGGCAGTACCTCTTTCACCACGTTGCGTTCAATTTCATCCCAATCATCACTCCACCCCTTCGTCTTGGCATATCCTCGCCAGAGTTGCTCAAACCCAACTGTCATAATTGGACCTGGACTAATTGTGTTGGAGGTAATACCAGTCCCAGCAAGATCTTTTGCTAAGCTCACACTGAGGTTGATAATTGCTGCCTTGGCGGCTGAATAGTCGGGTCCAAAGGCATAGGGCTGTACTCCAGCAGAGCTAGAAATCTGGATAACTCGTCCCCAGCCAAGTTCCTTCATCTGCGGCGCGAGGTGCTGCACGAGGCGAACCATCGAGATGACATCATTGTTAAACATATCCGCCCATTTGCTAGGCGTTGATTCCATCCAATCCACCTGATCGTACCCACCGGCATTATTGACTAAGATGTCAACACCGCCTAGTGCTGACAGTGCTGTTTCTGCCACGCTTAGGGCATCTTCATCCTTTGAAAGATCGCCGATCGCTACAAAAGCTTTGCCCTCTGTCGCTGTGATTTCTTGAGCAACCCGATTAGCCGATGGCTCGTTACGTCCGTGTATAACAACCGCGACCCCTTCTTTCGCCAACGTCTTTGCGATACCTTCGCCGATCCCACCACTACTACCTGTGACTAAAGCTCGCTTCCCTTGTAATTGTAAGTCCATAACGATTTTTCCATCCTAAAGTCATGAGTTCATTATTTGTCCGACTATCGTTGAGTAATTAGTGCAAAAACTGAAAATTGTTCCATGACAAGCTCTTAATCTAAGCCTCTAAAACTCGAAGAGCTACATTACACTGCCAGTTTTACCTCTAGTTTATGGAATGATTTTGTTGCGTTGAAATTCACTGAACAAATTTAGAAACATTTCTTCTGTATTAACAACCTCGTGGAACCCAAAACGCCGTGACTTGTTAGTGTCTGCAAACGCATCGTAACTCCAACCGAACGTGAAATCACCGAATTGCCACGAGACAATGTCCTTGTAGCTGTAGGGCTGTAGACCGTATTTCTGAACTATTGAGTTCCACAATGGTTCTTTGTCTGCCATAACTTCGGTGAGCTTAAGCTGTAGTGGAGGTGCATACTCCATACCAAAGAACTCAGCAAACTTGGGCCATAAATGTTCCCATCGGAACAGGTCGCCATTGGCGATGTTGAGTGCCTCGTTGCCACACTTGGGTTCGGTCGCTGCCCACACAGTGGCTTTGGCAAGGAGGTTCGAGTCGGTCATGTCTACTAGTTTGGTATAGCCGATCGGGTTTCCTGGATAGCGGAGTGGTATTCCCAACTCCTTCGAGATTGCGGCATAGACAGCGATTAATACAGCCAGGTTCATGGGGTTACCAACTGCAAAGCCACATACTGTCGCTGGTCGCAGCGCTGACCAAGTCCATGCTTTGCCTTGTTGCTGCCTGAGAAAATCCTCTTGAGCATAATAGAATTCAGGCGGCATATGACGACTGTCTGACTCTTTAGCAGGTGTTTTGAATTGACCGAGATGTGCACCATAGACCTTGTATCCTTGCATCAAACAAACATGCTTCAAGTCAGAGGCGATTGGTTCAACCGCTTCAACGACATTAGTTAGCATTGCCAAATTGGGTGCAACGTGCTCAGCCCAGGTTGGTCGCGCTTGAAACGCGGTGTAAAAAATGTGTGTAATGTCGTGCAATCCGCTTAACTTTTCCCGACAATCATCTGGGTCGAGCAGATTAACTGGGATAAACTGCGCTTTAGTTTTAAAGTCTGGGGAGCGGCGTGACAACCCAACAATCTCCCAGTCATTCAAGCTAGATAGATGGTCGATTAGATTACGCCCGATGATACCTAGAGCACCGACGACAAGAGCTTTTTTACGCTTCTGTTCCATAAGACTGTTTGAGCTACTATTATTTGCTACTACTAAGAGCAGGGTATAATTAACACACCTATTTTCCTGAAAGACCACTCGAAAGCTTATTTCGTGGAGATGGCAGATTGCAAAAAGTGTTCGCTATAAAGCGCTCTCATTAGTAATTAAGAAAGGTGTTTAAAGCGTTCGCTACTGCAAGGCTACAATGCCTTAATAGAGGAACTCGCCTCGATGTTTTACAGCAAAGTCTCGCCACAGCATGGCTTTTTTACCTGTGAGCGCTTCAATATTGTTATAAACATCTGCTTGTCCTGGAATTGCTCCTCTGCCGAAACGTTTCAGCGTCTCGTGCGCGCAGTGAGCATAAGTTGGCTCCATCCCACCCTTGAGAACCGCAGCTAGGAATTCGTCAGGAGAGTTGGGGACGGAATGAAATGGCTTGCCCAGCACCTCTGTCAAAACTTCGGCAATTTCTGGAACTGATCGCGCCTCAGCCGAGAGAACATATGCCTTCCCATCGTGTTTGGCGGGTTCGCGCAATACTGCCGCTGCAACTGAAGCAATATCCTCGGCAGCGATCCAGCCGATCCGAGCATCCTCAAGGAAAAAATGGATAGCACCGTTTTCTTTTGACGATCCTCCTAAAGACTCCCAAAGCGAGTTCCCTCCTAGCAAGTTCTGCATAAACATGTTGGGTTGCAAGTGTGTGTAGCCGATGCCGCTACGCTCAATATAGCTCTCAACATATTGGTGCCAGCCGAAGTGCGGCAAATCCGTATCCGCAGGTGCCCAAGCACCCGCATGGACGATGTGCTGCACTCCCATCTTCTTCGCCGCATCAATTACAGCCTTGCTTTGTGGCAGCATATCAACTGTGTAGCCAGTCACTAGGAATACTCTATCCACTCCCTGAAGCGCTGAGGCGATGGTTTCGGTCTGGTTAAGGTCGAGATGAACAGTCTCGATGCCTTGCTTGCGGAAAGATTCAGCTTTTTGTTCGCTCCGCACAGCAGCCAGCACGCGGCCATTTTGACTTCTCGGTTGCGCTGCTAGTTCTCGCACTAAAAACTTACCAATGCTGCTGGTTGCTCCAATCACTAAAACTGTCGGTCGATCGTTAACGTCCATAGTATGCTTCTCCTCATCTCTCTCATCGAGAATTTCATAATAATCTAAGACTAAGCTTTGAAAAAGTAGTTGTGTTTCACAACATTTATTCCTAGCATTCATTAATCTAGTAGAATGGTGCTTATGGATAAGTTCAACGACATCAACATCTTCGTTAGGTCTGCTCAAACCAGGAGTTTTTCTGTTGCAGCCCAGCAGTTGGGGATGTCCCCTTCGGCTGTGAGCAAAGCCGTTATGCGGTTGGAGGAAAGCTTAAGTATCCGCTTGATGAACCGCACGACTCGGAAAATTACGCTAACTGACGATGGAGCTGCATTTTACGAACGCTGTCAGCAAATCCTCGGTGAACTGGAGGAAGCAGAATTAGAACTGAAGCGATCGCAATTGACTCCGACCGGAACGCTTCGTATTGACCTGACCACTGAATTAGGTCAAATACATATCATTCCAGCACTACCTCAATTCATCGAGCGATATCCCGATCTAAAGCTAAATATCTCTGTTAGTAACCGAATTGCAGATGTCATTGAAGAAGGAATCGATGCGGTTGTGCGAATTGGGGCTGGACCCGATAGCAGTTTAATTATGCATGGGGTAGGAATGGCCCGCTTTATCGTGTGTGCTGCACCAAACTACTTGAGGCGATACGGCATACCTCAAACCTTAGAAGATCTCAAGCATCATAATTGCATTAGTTTTGTTTCACCTTGGACTGGACGAGTGTTTGACTGGCAATTTCAGCAGGATGGACAGAAGATACGTCTACCTGTGGAAGGTAATCTTTACCTCAACAATGGGGAATCAATTTTGGATGTTGCCCTAGCAGGTGTTGGGTTAGTCCAGGTATACAACTATATTGCTGGTGAGGCGATCGCACAGGATAAGCTCAAACCAGTTTTAGAAAAGTATGCAGCACCAGGTTCACCTATTTCTGTAGTTTATCCTCAGAAGCGACATCTTTCAGCTAAAGTTCGTGTTTTCGTTGATTTTATGAACGAATTAATGGAACAACTTCGACAGCAGAAAATAGTTGAGTAGAAGTAGAAGCTAGAATTGAAACTATTGGATAATTCCAAGCCGCAAATAATGTATTACTGCGAGCTCGGTATAGCAGGTATTTGGGCATTTTGTGGCACCATTTTACACGTATCCCGAATCAATCCCTATGTTGAAGGCACGCGCCATTGGTAAAAGGTCACGCTCTGGAGTTCGCTCTCTCAGGCTGTACTCCACTTGTAGCCCTATAAACGGTGTCCAGCCTCGTAGCGCTGCTATCGTATTCGCTTGAGAAACGATCCATGTTGGTGTATCGGAAATACCCTTATAAAGTAGTTTGCCTGCCCTTACTATGTCATCAAAAGCGCGCATGACTTCCTCAACAGACGTTGTAAAGTCTCAAGCGTACAACCAGTATAAGTCGATGTAATCCACGTTTAGCCGTTTCAGACTGGCTTCAAGTGCCTGCACTATATTTTTGCGATGGTTACCATTAGCATTGACATCGCCGCGACGTATATGCAGAGAGTATTTAGTCGCCAGTACACAGCGTTCTCGCTCAGCAGCAATAAACTCACACAACATATTTCTCACTGGTACCACTAGTGTAGAAATTAGCTGTATCGATGAAGTTACCGCCTGCTGTGGCGAAGATGTCAAAAATCTTCCAGCTTTCCTGATGGGACGAACCCCAACCCCATTCCTCGCCGAAAGTCATTGTTCCTAAACAGAATTCAGAAACTCTCAGTCCGCTTTTACCTAATAGCTTGTATTTCATCATTTTCTTGCCTCATTACTTGCAGAACTTCCCCTCGAAGGCTCTTCAGTCTGTTTTAGAACCGTTTTTCCATTCTTCTACACAGGCATTGCTTGAATCACTGGAGCCAGGACTCGATCAATTGCTGCTCGCACATTGGACTCTAACTGCACTCCTGATGCCGCAGCATTATCAACAATTTGTTTGGGACAACTAGCACCAATAATTGCGGAGGATACGCGGCGATCTCGTAGCACCCACGCTAGGGCTAACTGAGCTATTGTTAACCCTATACCCTCTGAAATCGGCTTTAACTGCTGCACAGCCTTTAGCACGTAATCGCTCCGTAGCTCATTGTTAAAAAAGACATTCATCTTCTCACTAGCTGCACGAGAGTTTTCGAGAGGCAGCCTACTCGGTTGATACTTGCCAGTGAGAATCCCTTGAGCTAGGGGTGACCAAACAATCTGACCAATGCCAGTGGCTGCACAAAGGGGAAATATTTCAGCTTCAGGTTTTTGCCATAACATTGAATACTGCGGTTGACTGGAAACGAAACGTTCTACATTTTGAATGTTCAGTGCTGCTTGAATTTGAGCCGGACTCCACTCGCTAAAGCCGATGTAACGGATCTTGCCTTGGTGAACGCCTTTGGTTAATGCCTCTAACGTTTCTTCTAATGGCGTATTTGCGTCATAACGATGGTATTGGTACAGATCGACAGTTTGTACGTAAACGCTTGAGAAATGCATCGAGCTGCTTAGATACTTGTGCCGCCGATAAACCTCGATCTGTTTCGTTCATTGGAAAATAAAGTTTTGTGGCTAGGATGTAGGATGAGCGAGGAAAGTTTTGCAAAACCTCACCGAGCAAGGACTCTGCTGCACCGTAGCCATAAATGTTTGCCGTATCAAAGAAGTTGATGCCAACGTCAAATGCTCGATGGATACAAGCCTTGGCTTGTTCTTGCTCTACACCCCCTGCATACGTCAACCAAGAGCCTAAAGCGAGTTCGGACACCTGTATGTCACTGCTGCCTAACTGCCGATACTTCATGTTTACTTTCCTACTCGCGCAATGATTTCAGCATAAACTGTGCCTAAAAAAAGAAAAATTAGTTAGCATTCACATGATTTATTCCTATCATTCATAAATTCCCTAGAATTATAGCTACAGATAAGTTTAATGACACCGTAAGCTTCATCTGTTTCGATGAAATTTACCCCTAGTTCTACAGCACGTTGCAAAAGCTGCTTACTACTATCCCCATCTGGATAAGCGCCAAATTTACCTGGCTGTCCCGTCAACCGCATGGCTCCGTAACCGATACGATTAACAAGTAGATCGCTAGCGATCGTAAAAGTATTGACGGGTATGGAAGCCGTATTCATCGTCACACCTCAAAGCGCGAATTGCAGGTAGAGCGAACGTGCATCAATCAGACAAGTTTTATATTACGCAACATCTCGACGCAGCAAAACGACCAATCGGACAGACTAAAACCCGATCCTAAGGACAGGATTGCTCGGTTCAGCTATCTAGTCGCGCCAATCCGCGCTTGAGAGCATGAATCACTGCTTGGGTGCGATCGCTCACCCCTAGCTTGTGCAAAATATTGTTGACGTGAAATTTAGCCGTGCGCTCGGTAATGCCGAGCAGATTACCAATTTCTAAATTACTTCTGCCCAAAACTAACAACTGAAGTACCTCTAATTCTCGCTCGGTCAATTCGTTATTGTTGAACCGTTCGGCTAATTTAGCTGCTACTTGTGGGGGGATATATTTGCGTCCTTGATGCACGACTCGGATTGCATCGAGCAGTTCTTCAGCGGTGGCATCTTTGAGTAGATACCCCTTTGCGCCTGCTTGCAAGCCGCGATAGATATCTTCGTCACCGTCATAGGTCGTGAGAACGAGCATACAAGCGTTGGGGAATTCTGCTTTAATAGAAGCGATCGCGGTGACTCCATCGACTTTGGGCATTTGCAGATCCATCAGCACTACATCGGGTTGGTGTTGACGATAGAGATCGATCGCTTGCTGTCCGTCTTTGGCTTGGGCGATCGCGTTCATATCCAGTTCGTCGCTGATAATAGCAGCAATTCCCTGACGGACAACCGCATGGTCTTCAGCAATTAAGATTTGGATCGGGTTTACGGATGTCATCGCTATCAATAGCAAAGCAGCAAAGTTAGTTTTTGCAAATTACCAAAATTTCTTGCCTAGTAGGGCATCAATCTCGCCATTGAAGATCCATTCGTTAGGAAACTCAGTTTGAGGATAGTCTTCTTTTACTTCTATCCGTGCATCGTTCCAGCATCTAGGCAAGATCTCAGCAAAGTAATTTCGCAGGCTTGGGGATTGTTCTAACAAATCTAGAAGTTGCTGACGCTGCTCTCGTACCGTAATTTCCCAGCCTCGACAGTCATCAGGAGAGTTGTTGACATAAATGCGCTTGAGTAAATGGGCAAGTAGCACTCTCAAACGGCTTTTTAATTCACGGCGATCGCGCCCTGCCAAACCTTCAATTTCCTCAACTAATTTATCAATGTCAATGTCACTAAAATTTCTAGTTTTTAGCTTGGAGATCGTGTCTTCGTACCATGCCATGAGGTCTTGTTCGTAGCTACGCGAATGGGTTGTTTCGACCATATTGCTATTCCCCCTCAAATCGGTACTGTTACGACAATCTCAGTTCCTTGCCCGATGCTGCTTACTAGTCTAAGCTGTCCGCCGAGCTGAGAAGATCGTTCCTGCATTCCAATTAAGCCAAACCCACCGTTTGTCAGTTGGATCTGTGGCTCGAAACCTCGTCCGTCGTCGCGGATTTGTAAATGTACCGCTTGGGGTTCAAATAGCAAATTTAGGCGAATATTTGGGGCATCGGCATGGCGCAGGGCGTTGGTAATGGCTTCTTGTCCGATGCGAAGCAAATTTACTTCAACATCAGTAGGAATGGGGCGCGGCACGCCGTCAATTTGCAATTGTATTTGTGCCTTGGTGTCCCAAGACATCTGCTCGACAGTGTAGCGTAGGGCGCTAGGTAGATCGTCTGATTCCAGGGCTTCGGGGCGTAGAGCGCGCACCGAGCGACGGGCTTCGGAAAGTCCAGAAGCGGCAAGGCTGCGGGCGCGGAGCAGGCAATTTTGGGCGGCTTCAGGTTGGGCGGCGATTTTGCGTTTGGCAGCTTCGAGTTGCAGGATGATACCTGTAAAGGCTTGGGCAAGGCTATCGTGAATGTCGCGTGCCATACGGTTGCGTTCTTCCAATACGGCATTTTGCTTGGCTTGCTGCATCAAATCTGCCATTTGCAGAGCCAGGGCGGCATGGTGAGCAAACGTGCGGCACTGTTCAAAGCGAAATTCAGTTGGTTTCTGTTTAGTGGTGAAGGCAAGCCCCACAAACCCCAAAACTTGTTCGCCAATTGCCATCGGAATCATCGGGATCGTTTGGTGTCCCTGCTGCTGATGCCAGGCAATGGAGAATTGCCAAAGGCATTGTGGGCATGGCTGCTCTAGGTCAGACCAAACAATCTCCTGATTTTGAAGCTGCTGCCAAAAAGGGGTAACATCTATCGGAATAGGAAAACGCCATAGTTCAGCGCGAGGATCGGTTGCGATGTTGATGACCTCCCCGCGTAGCACGATGGCAGTTACCTGTAGGGTATCGCTAGCAGGCTGGTAAACAAAGATAGCGCCCGATGTGGCATCACTTGCCTGAATTGCTTCTTGCAAGGTAGCAATTAGGAAACGGTACAAATTATCAGTCGTCAGGTGGCAGACAGAGCGCCGTAGAGCGTTATTTGCTTTGACCAATTCTGCTACCTGTTCCTGCGCCGCTTTTTCTTGTTCGCGGGCGATCGCGACTTGTTTGGCTTCTTCTGCTAATTGAGTCAACTGAATTGCCAAAGCCGCTTGATGAGAAAGCGCTTGTAGCAGTTCCGAGCCTTGTTCGCTGATTGGATTGCTGTGAGTGAAGGCGAGTCCGAGATGACCTAAAAAATTGCCTCCTGCAAACAAAGGAACCGACAACACAGCACAATGATGGCGCTGCCGATGATACTCGATCGCTCCTGGCCAAAACAAATGGGCTTCCTGCTCTAGATCGAAGTAGCGAGGCTTACGAGTTTCGAGCAGCAGTTGCAGAAATCCGGCTTCCGCGATCGGCATCTCTGGTGCCATGCGATCGCTTGCTAGAAGACGATCTTGCTCAACATGGGCAACGGTACAAAGGGTTTGCCGTTGCTCATTGAGAATGGTTAAATGCCCTGCATCGGCTCCAAGCTGGGCGATTGCTTCCATCGTAATATGACCTAAGAAGCTAGATAAATCGGGCTGTTCTGCAAGGCGTGAAGAGGTGCGAGCAAGGGCTTCGTTTGCTTTCGCTAACTCAGCCGCCCGTTCTTGTGCGGCTTTTTCTTGCTCCCGGGCGATCGCGACTTGCTTTGCCTCTTCTGCCAATTGTGTGAGTTGAATCGCTAGTGCGGTTTGATGCGAAAGCGCTTGTCCTAAGCGTAGACATTCTTCGGTGATCTGGCGATCAAGCGGCAACCAGACAGTAATTGCACCAACAGCTGTGTTTCCAGCCTGCAAAGAGAAGTTGAAGTGTTTGGATACCCTCCGTTCTGCATACCACTCGGTGGGGCAGATGACTTGACCTAAAGCCAGTGAATAGGCAGGCATCGGTTCATTGAAGACGAAGGGCTGTCTACGGTGAGTGAAATCCTCAAACTCATACAGCTCCGACAACAAACGAATGCCACCACAACCAGGATGCTCATCGTTTTGCTTGAGTGAACACAATCGATTGTCATGAAGCCATGTATTGATCTCAACCGTATCGGTTCCAAGAACTGTCCAATATTCTACTAAGGGCGACTCAAACTCGTTGGCGATCGTGTGCAGCACTTCGCCAATGAAGCCATCCAAGTCGCGGCGATCGGCTAAAGCAGCAACGGTGCTTTGCAAGGTGTTGTTGGCTCGTTCTAGTTCTGCCGATCGAGCTTGAGCGGCTTTTTCTTGTTCACGAGCGATCGCAGTTTCTACAGCGCGATCGCGGGCTTGGTGAGCTAATCGGCTAGCTTGCATTGCTAAGGCGAGTTGTTTGGCGAGCGTTTCCGCAAGAGTAATCTCTGCCTCTGTAAAAGGCTGATTTAACTTGCGATAGACGATCAGCGCCCCATCCGCTTTGCCATCGACCAGTAGCGGTTGGTTGAGTTCCAATTCCCAACCTTGAGAGACTGCAAAAGTATGAAATTCGGGTACTGTATTGGCAATTGTGTGATCGATGATTACCGAACGAGTGCGATTGCGGACGGTTGTCCCCTGCAAATGCTCTAGTGGTACGGTGAAGCCATTGATCAGCCGAAGCAGTACAGGATGTTGTTGTGGATCGAGCAGTTGCAGTTCCGTTGGATTCAATACTGTTCCTTGACTGAACCAATAGCGCAAGTAAACGATCTCGTCTTGACTATGTTCGTAGTAACCACAATCAGTCGCCTTAAACGTCTGTGCCACAATCTTCAATACTGCGGGAATAAATTCGTCAAAACTGCTCAAAGAACCGAGAGTATCGATTGTCTGCTGCAATGCCTCGTTAGAACGAGCCAATTCAGCTGCCCTACTTAGAGCAGCTTTTTCTTGCTCGCGGGCGATAACTTCGTTAAGCTTCGCTAACGCACTTTGTTTTGCTTCTTCTGCCAGTCGTAGCATTTCCACTGCCATTGTCATTTGCTCTGCCAATACGCGCAGCAATGCGAAGCTTTTTCCTAGTGGCGGATCTTCTTGTGCAAATCCCAGCCCCAGCCAGCCCAGCAGCCGGTCGTTAATTCGCATTGGCACAAGGCGGATAGCGCGATTGCCTTGTTCGCGGTGGAATGCTTGAAAACTCGGAGGATGAAGCGGATCGTCGGGCAGGACTGCCCAGGCAGACTCTGATTCAAGGATGCGTTGAGCCATAAGGCGCAATTCAGGTGAAAATGGCAACAACAGCGTGCCGCGTTGCTCTTGAATTTCTGGGGGTACCCACCCCACTTTGTCAAACAGAACTGCATGGCGCACCATATCTCCCTCAATCAAGCAGACTGCACCACTGTGCGCTCCTGATACTTCCAAGGATACCTTGAGCATTTCTGCTAGAAAAGAGTCGAGACTATCCAATCGTGCCAGTCCAGCAATGGCATTGCGTAATGCTTCATTTGCTTTTGTCAGTTCTGCTACTCGCGCTTGTTCTACTTCTAGTAAGGCTTGCTGTGTTTCGCGTAACTGAGTAATATCGACTTGGCTCGTCCAAGTACACACCACACACCCCTGAACGATCGTACTTGCCGCACTATTGAGAAAGTAACGCTTGCGTCCGTGGCGATCGAATTCTACTGTTTCTAGGCTGCGGCAAGTGTATTGATTTTCGATCCAATCCCGCATCGCTACTTGAGTGACTTCCGAGTTGCGATCGTGCAAATCGTTCAGCGTTAGCCCGATCGTGTCTTTCCCTTTCTCATACTCAAACATCCGAGCGTAGGCATCGTTTGCTTCAGCCACGTAGATCGATCGATAGCACAATTCTAGTTGTTCGTCAATTGAGAGCGTTAGTGGAATCGGCTGTTTGTACCCGAAACGGACAATTCCTTCACTGCTCAGTTCAAATAGAGTGCGATAGCGTTTTTCTGAGTCACGTAGTTGCGCTAATTCTGCCTGGAGGCGATCGTTTTCTTGTTGGAGTTGGGTAATGCGATCGAGCATAGCAAAAGACGAAGAAAATTAACTAAATCGCGCTCAAACTTGCTGACAAATTGTAGCAAGCTTTCCCATCCAATCGTCAATCGATGGAGCGTCGGTAGAAAATTCAGCATACCGTATTTGAGGTGCAATTCGCTGTAACAGTCTTTATTGGTACAGGCGACGTCGATCGCCAGCTTTTCCGCCAGAGATTTGACAATCGACTCCTAAGCATAGCCTTCGGAATATCTCAATTATTGCAGTCAATTAAGACATTAAACGATTGCCTTTCCCTTTTGAGGAGTGCCTCAATCGAAAAATACATTATAACCTCGTTCGGTCTATAAAATACCGGGCGATCGCTCCAGATTTCCAGTGCCAATTTTCATCTTGTTAGCTGGATAACAAGATGAAAATTGCGATCGCCTGCTACTATTCGTAGTAGCGAGATTATTGCTTATCAAAATTCAAGTAATTTCTGCAAATAAAGATAGGCTTCTTCGGGTGTGCGCGGTTCTGACTGCTCGTTAGGAATGTAAAAAACCCAGCTATCTGAAAAGAAATGGATTGTAAAACTTGAAATCAAGCCTCGTTTCATTGCCTGTTTTGCCAAATCTTCAGCCGTTTCCTCTAGGGTTAGTTGGTCGTGAAAAAGATGTTCAGTCATGTCATGTCTCCAGATTTAATAAGGTACTTCTTGGCGCTCGTAAAACAGTTTTCCACTTAAATTTGAGGGTGCAACAGTTGCTAACCAAATTGCGGTATCTGCTCCTTGTTCTGGGGTGCGCGGTGCATTATTGCCACCCATATTAGTTTTCACCCAACCTGGATCGATCGCATTGACAACAATGCCTTTATGTTGTAGAATTTCTGATAACATAATCGTTGCACCATTAAGCGTTAGTTTTGACAAGCAATAACTAGGCACATCGGCGGAAAGACCTGATAATTGACCGTAGCCACTCGAAGTATTGACAACACGAGCGTTAGATGATTTTGTTAATAATGGTAGAAATGCTTGCGTGACGCGAATTGCACCAAAGGCGTTAACATTCATCGTTCGCGCGAGTAGCTCGCGCGATGCAGTGAGAATATCAACGCCTTCATCGGGATAAATGCCTGCATTATTAATTAAGATATCTAAAGAATTAATTTCTTGACTTAAGTTTTTTGCTGCTAATTTAATACTGTTGTCATCGCCAACATCTAATTCAAGCGGACGTACATTTGATGAATTTAATTGCTCAATGGCAGCTTGAGCTTTGTCGAGCGATCGCGCTGCTAAAATGACTTCAAATCCTTGATTAATTAGACCTTGACAAACAACAAATCCAATGCCTTTATTACCTCCGGTAACTAGAGCGCGTTTTCCTTGAAATTGTGCTGACATAATGACTCCTTTAGAAACTCTAATAATCAAACTCTGCCTTGTGTTTTTGAGCAAAATCGTGCCACGTCATCGGCTTACGTCCGGTAATTTCCTCAAAATTGTCAAACGTTGCATCGGCACAAGGGATCTTATTAGCAGCATTGAGTTTCAGTTGCGTGTAGACACAGTTCATGTATGCTGGATCTCCACCCGATTTGAGCATTGCTTCGAGAAATTCTTCCGGTGACTTCGCTTCTAACCGAAATGGTTTACCCACTGCATCGGTTAAAATTTCAGCAACCTCCTGCATCGTCGCGGTGTCGTAGCCTAAAGGATAAGTTTTTCCGGCGTGGCGATCGCAATTTAATAAAGCTTCTGCGGCAACTCTTGCCAGGTCGTTACAATCGATCCAACTCCAACGAGCATCATCTATATAATTGGTAATCACACTTCGATCTAACCAGCCAAAGCCAATTAAGTTTTGCATAAAAGCTTCAGGACGCAGGTGTGTAAAACTAAATCCCAAAGCTTCAATATAGCGTTCGATAAATTGATGCCATCCCCAATGAGCAACTTCATTGGTAGGTGCGCCCGATGCGCCAATATGAACGATGTGTTGAACGCCTGCAAGTTTTGCTGTATCAATAAATGCCTTACTTTGTTTGAGCATATCGACGCTGTAACCTGTTAGTAACAAGGCGCGATCGATCCCTGCTAATGCTGGGGTGAGTGTATCGTGGCGATCGAGATCTAAGTAGCGAATTTCGATGTTGCGATCGACTAAACTTACAGTTTTTTCGGGAGAACGAACGCCAGCAACAACCTGAACATCGCTATTTTTAGTTAGTAATCGCGCCGTTTGGTTGCCAACTTTTCCAGTTACGCCTAAAACAAGAATCTTCGGTTTAGATGAACTCACCGTTTTGTATTCCTATGATTAAAATTCTAGATCTTTATATGTTAGTTTCAAAGGCGATTCCCCATGTTCTAAGATAGTGTGAAGAATATTTTGATAATAAGTTTGAATAATTTCAAAAATAGCCTCGTAAAGAATCGTAAAACTATTTTCATCGAGCAGATCGATTTTAAATTCAGTGGAATAGTCGGCAATAGTAATGACAAAATGCTCGGCACTCAACCGTTGTAGTGCCAGGGGTAAGACAACAATTTGACGCGGATAGTAACAGCGACGAAACTCGACTCGGCGCTGACGGTATGTATCTTCAGGGCACATGGTAATTGCGGTGTCGAAGTGCCAGCGTCCATTTTCTAAATACATCGCTTCGTGAACGGATTTATCTTTTCCCTCTTCGTCACGAAACTGAATTCGTTTTTCAGGAATGCCTAAATAGGTTTCCAATCCTCGCACGAGTTGCTGAATCACTTGGACGCAGGACTCTAAGTAATCTGCCATCTCGCTATGGGCGCGGTTGTAAGTTTGGCAAAGTTCTTTAAATCTGGACATACGATTGTCTCCCAGGCACGAATAAATTACCTCATTGTCTTGGCAATTATCTAGATTGAAATCTAGCTTGGAGTCGAGCGGTTAAAACTTGCCACTGCTTTTTCAAATTGGGAAAATGCATTCCCTTACCACCAGAGAAACGAGCAAATAGCGATCGCAGCATAATATACAGAATCGGTACGACGAATAAACTGAGCAACGTCGAAACCATCATCCCACCGAAAACAGCCGTTCCTAGCGAGATGCGGCTACCGGAACCCGCACCCTCTGCCATTACTAAGGGAAGAATGCCAAGGACAAAGGAAAAACTTGTCATCAAAATTGGACGCAAGCGAGATTCCGAGGCTTCGATCGCCGCTTTGGTAATCGACAATCCTTGTTCGCGCAACTGATTGGCAAATTCGACAATCAAAATTGCGTTTTTACTTGCCAGTCCAATCAACATTACCAACCCCACCTGACAATACACGTCATTCGGCAAACCACGCCATGATTGCGCCATCATCGCCCCTAACACGGCAAGGGGAACCGTCAGCATGATGATAATCGGGTCGAGAAAGTTTTCGTATTGACCTGCCAGCACTAAAAAGACGAAAATTAAACCGAGTGCAAAGATAATCGGAGCTTGTCCGCCGGAGGAAATTTCTTCTAAAGATAATCCCGACCATTCAAAGCTCATGCTATTCGGCAACACCTCGGCAGCAATGCGCTCCATCGCCGCGATCGCCTGTCCAGAACTGTAACCTGCAGCGGGCGTGCCATTAATTTCAATCGAGCGAAACAAGTTGTAGTGACTGATGATTTGCGGTCCCGTCACTGATGTAAACTGTACTATTTCGCTCAGGGGAATCATCGTTCCGGTGCTGGAGCGGACGTAGAGTTTGCCCACATCTTTGAGATTGGAACGAAAGGCGCGATCGGCTTGGACGTAAACGCGATACGTGCGCGTAAAAGCGTTGAAGTCGTTGACGTATTGGGAACCGAGATAAATTTGCAAGGTGCGGAACACGTCGTTAATTGGAACTTGTAGCGCCCTAGCGCGATCGCGATCGACTTCGACGATCGTTTGGGGTGCGTTGGCAGAAAAGGTAGTAAAGACGTTTTCTAATTCTGGGGCTTCATTGGCGCGAGCCAGCAGATCGTTCTTGACTTGGATTAGGGTGTCGATGCCGTTGTTACCTCGATCTTGCAGCTCAAACGTGAATCCACCAATACTGCCCAATCCTTGAATTGTAGGTAGATTAACTGAAAGAATGTTTGCTTCGGAGATCTTCGATAAAGGCTTGCGGATCGCTTCCAAAATTGCCTGCGCTGAGTGTTCGTGTCCTTCCCGTTCGCTCCAAGGTAGCAGTGGCGCGTAGGAAAAAGCACTATTTGCCGTATTACCAATCGTCCCTAGTCCGCCCAAGGTGAACGTACCTGCTACGTCTTTAAATTCCAGCATCACATCTTCAAGCTGTTTAATCACCTCAGTCGTGTAGTTAAGCGAACTGCCATCTGGCGCTTGCACGATGTTAATTATCAATCCCTGGTCTTCTTCCGGTAAAAATCCGGTGGGGACGTGTAGATAAAACCAAGCAGTTAAGCCCAGAGAAGCAACAAATAAGGAAAGGACGACATACTTGAGACGATTGAGGAAGTTGAGCGATCGCCGATAGCTGCGTCTGAGCCAATCGATACAGCGATTGAATAAAGCAAATGGTTTGCTCAAAATGCCACTAGTAGTAGCTTCCTCCTGGGGGCGCAGCAAAATTGCTGACAGTGCAGGCGTAATCGTCAGCGCCAAGAAGGTAGATAGAGCAATTGAAAAGGCGATCGTCAAGGCAAATTGTTTATATAACTGTCCTGTCGTGCCTGGAAAGAAGGCGACGGGAATAAACACCGCCATCAACACTAGAGAAGTTGCAATCACAGCCCCAAACAATTCGTGCATTGCTTCAAAGGCGGCTTTACGGGGTTCTACTTTTTCTTGTTGAATCAGTCGGGCAATATCTTCAACCACGACAATCGCATCATCTACAACGAGTCCAGTTGCCAAAGTAATGCCAAATAGTGTCAAACTATTCATCGAAAAGTTAAACGCTTTGATGAAGGCAAACGTACCAACCAAGGAAACCGGAATCGTAATTAGGGGAATCAGCGTCGCCCGCCAATCTTGCAGGAAGACAAAAATCACGATAACGACAAGTGCGATCGCTTCATACAAAGTCTTGAGAACTTCTTCACGCGACTCAACCACAAACAGCGTCGGATCGTAGGGAATCTCGTATTTCAACCCTGGCGGAAAACTTTTTTCTAGTCGTACCATTTCCGCTTTAATAGCGTTGGCAGTTTCCAGGGCGTTACTGCCTGGGAGTTGCACGATCCGATAACCGACGGCATCTCTACGACTCCAACGAGCAAAGGTATCGTAATTTTCAGCTCCCAGTTCGGCACGACCGACATCGCTGAGTTTAACTAAAGTACCATCGGGATCGGAGCGTAAAATTAAGTTATTAAATTCCTGCGGTTCTCTGAGTCTACCTACGGCTTGCAAGTCAATTTGATACATCTGCCCGTCATTCGTGGGGGATTGCCCGATCCGCCCGATCCCTAACTGTAAGTTCTGTTCGTTCAAGGCATTGGCAACATCTTGGGCTGTCAAGCCGCGACTGGCAAGCCGATTCGGGTCGAGCCACAGACGCATCGCATAACGCCGCTCTCCATTGACAAAAATATCCCCGACACCATTAATTCGTTTGAGCGTATCTAAGATATAAATATCGGCGTAATTACTAATAAATTCGCTATTGTAACGTCCGTCATCGCTGTAAATTGCTATCCCCACCACTGTTGCCGCCGATTGTTTGCGGACGATGATGCCGACTCGGCGCACGTCTTCGGGTAACTGAGGTTCGGCGATCGCCACTCGATTTTGCACGTCTACAGCGGCAATATCTTGGTTGTAGCCTTGCTGAAAAGTAACTGTAATGGTGCTAGTGCCGTCGTTGCCGCTACTAGAGGTCATGTAGCGCATTCCTTTGACACCATTGATCTGCCGTTCCAGTACCGAAGTCACGGTTTCTTCTACCACTTGGGCGCTGGCTCCAATGTAGCTGCCCGTCACTACGACTTGCACGGGGCTGATGTCGGGATATTGTTCCACAGGTAGAGTGGGAATCGCGATCGCTCCTACGAGCAGAATCACCAAGGCACAGACGATCGAGAGTACGGGGCGTTTGATGAAGTTATCGGAAAACATAGATGAGCCTCTTCACGATTGGGGAGCGATCGCCGCACCATCAGATAATTGCAACAGTCCCGACACGGCAATGCGATCGCCTGCTTTGAGTCCTGACATCACTTGGTAGTTGTTGCCTTCAATGTTGCCCAGCTTGACGGCTCGTTGCCGCGCTACCAGTCCCGACTGGTTTTTCTCGGCGACAAAGACAAATTCCTGTCCTGCCACGCGAGAAATCGCCGTAGTCGGAACCGAAATTCCCGTGCTTTTATCCCAAATTGCCCGCGCTCGCACGAATTGATCTGCCCGCAATTGTCCTTTAGAATTGTCAAATAAAGACTTGACTAGTACTGATTGAGCCGCGTTGGTCGTATTAGGAGCGATGAAAAATACTCGGCTCGTACCAACCGTTTGTCCTTCTCGATCCAATACCTCAATCGGCATTCCCAAGCGCAGTTGAGCTGCTCGTTCGATCGGGATCGAGACATTAACTTCTAACTGGTTGTTCTGCGTCAGGGTGAGCAGTCGGGCAGATGTATTGACAAAATCGCCGACTTTGACTGGAATATTCCCGACTCTGCCGCTAAATGGAGCTGTAATGCTGAAATACTGAAGTTGTACTGCTTGTGCTTGCGTGTTGGATTGGGACTGTTGCACGGCTTGCGTAGCACGAGCGATCGCTGCTTGTTGCGATTCAATTTGCGCCTCGATCGTCCCCATACCTGCTTTGGCAACTTCTAGGCGATTTGTATATGTATCCAACGTTTGACGGCTGACCGCTCCATCCCTGTAAAGTACGCGATAGCGATCGTATTCTGTTTGGTTTAGTTTCAGATTTGCCTGCCTTTCCAGTCGTTCTGCTTGATAATTTTTCAGGGTAGCTCTAGCATTTTCCAGATCTGCTCGTGCGCCTGCGGTCGCAGCATTAAAGCTATTCACTGAGGCTTGCTGACGGGCGGGATCGATCTGCATCAGCAGAGTTCCAGCCCTCACTTCATCTCCAGCTCTGACAGAAATTTGCGACACTTGACCTTCGACACGCGGTTGTAGCGTGACAGATTGCCTTGATTCTAAATTGGCAATGTATTCCGAAGTATCGGCGATCGCGCTCGATTTTACAGCTTGCAGCTTGACGGCGAGCGGCGTGGTTTGGGCTTCGGCTGGTGGTGCTGCTTGACGGCAAGCTCCTAACCCAGAGAGGATGAAGCCGATTGTAACTAAGGTGATTGTGCGGGTACTCATCTTGGGATGGTGCTGATTGCTTAGCAACGATTTATTTCTAATAGAGTCATTAATAGAACTTCTAAATTTGGCGTTCCTTCATAGCGCACGCCAATGAAAAATGTCGGCGTTGTTTCGACACCGTTATCGCGTCCGCTCTCGATATCCGCTCGTATGCGATCGAGGTGAACGTGATGTGCCATCTCGCGTAAAAATTGCGGTATATCTAATTGAAGTTGAGCCGCATACGCTACCAAGTCGCCATCGTCGAGCGCCTGTTGATGTGCGTATAATAAATCGTGCATTTCCCAGAACTTGCCTTGAGCTGCGGCTGCTTCTGCACTCTCAGCGGCGCGTTGAGCTTGAGGATGTATTTGAGTTTGGGGAAAATGGCGGAACACAAAGCAAAGGCGATCGCCAAATTGCTGCTGGATTGCTTTGACGAGCCGATACGCCTGACCCGATTTTGGACACTGGTAATCGCCATACTCCATCAGCATCAGGGTAGCGCCCTGAGAGCCTTGGATGCGATCGCGATCGCTCAAAGGCGGAATCATCTGACCGATCGGGCTTTGTGGCATAAAACGCGCACTAAGGGATAGACACGTTTATGCTACGAGACATTTCGACTGGGGGAAACGAGAATTCGGACAGGGATGAAATGGATCTAGAGGACAGGCTGAAGACTGACCTCAAGGACAGGTTGTGTAGGAGTTTCAAACTTAAGGTTGTTTTTTGTCTAAGTGCTAAAAAAACGCCTAGAGGCTGTTATGCACTTTCGTTAAGCTAGAGGTATGAGAAAACCGTATCCAAGTGATGTAAGCGATGAAGAGTGGGCATTTGTAGCACCATACCTCACTTTAATGACCCAAGAAGCCCCACAACGGTATTGTCAAATTAAGTTAGTGGAAAACTATCAGCCACTATTCCTCTACAAAAACAATTGCTCTTCCCTTAAATAGAGACACCAACCCCAGTTATCTCCTGCCAAGTGTGCATTTGTTCCACCATGATATGTCTAGTAACTGGAGTTTAGACTAAATCAAGAAAAAAGCGGTCAATCCTGTTGAAGTAACCACTTTTTGGTCAATGCTGAGATTTA